>NZ_JYNS01000023.1 GCF_000934725.1 Methyloterricola oryzae | reverse complement strand
GTGATCAGGTACGGCAGGGACAGGCCCTCGGCCCAGAACGGGCAGCGGGTCTTCGCGTACAGGAACGCGCCGAAACCGGTGATGATGTAGATCGGGTAGCTCAGGTAGAACTCGATGATGTGCGACGGGGTGAAGTCGGTGTCGCGCACGATCGTCTGATGCCAGGTGCCGTCCTGCTCGGTGAAGTAGGAAGCGCCCCAGTAGATGGCCCACGCATAGGCAAACAGCCAGATCAGGTGGGTCATGTTGCGACGCAGCTCTTCACGCGGGGTGATGGCAGCCAGGTTGCGGTCACGGGTCTTCCAGATGTAGCCCCACAGGATGGAAGCCGTGGTGACCTCGAGGACGATTTCCGTGTACAGGAAGTTCATCCAGTAGGTTTCGAATTCCGGAGCGAAAGAGTCCAGACCAGCGGACCAGCCATAAACACCTTCGTACCAACGAACCCACATGTAGAACACGGTGTAGATCGTGAAAGCGAAGGCAAGCCACTTCATATCAAGAAGCGGTTTCTCCTGCGCGGCGACGCCGCTTGCAGTCGTTGCAGCCATAGTTAAATACCTCTCTAGTTGATTTAATTCCCGACCCACTTGCGTAAGCCGAGGCATCGTTCTTTGGTGAAACAGTCCTTCGGTTATTCCGCCGGCGTAAAACGCTGGCGTCACCCCTCCCTTTGGTGCGCGACACTTTGTCACACCCCCCCCATCATGTCAAGCAGGGGAAACGCGATTTTTTTGAACTGGTTCACGTCCTGGACCCCGCGCCATTACTGGCGTTCAGCCAGGCAACAATCGGCGAGTTTTGTCAGCGTTGTTCCCTTTTTGGCATCAACCGGCGCGTGATTTTCCCCTTCGGTCGGCTCGGACGGCGGACTGTCATCAAACTGTCACACAACTGTCACAAAATTCGCCGCAACCGCAACAACGCGGTCATTCATCACTGGCACCATGCCACGGCCGTTCCATAGGGGATGAACGCCGGCCAGGAACCGTTTCAAACACACGATAAGAGAGACCCATGAAAGCCAACAATGCATCACTCGCGGTGGCGGCCATTCTGGCCGGCGGCGTGATTCCCGCACAGGCCCTGGAACTGTACGTGGACACCAAGACCCAGCAGGTCTTCACCGCGCCAGGAAAGAATCGAGTCCGTCTGGGCGAGTTTCAGAAGGTAGACGAGACTGCCGGTTCGAAGTCGAGCACCGCCGACGCGGGTGAGCTGGAGCGCAAGCTTGACCAGAAAAAGGTGGAACTGGAAGCCATCGAGGCACGACTGGACAAGAAACAGGCCTCTTTAAAAAGCATTGACGAAAAGCTGGACAAGGCTCAGGTCGCGGCCGCGCCAGCCAAAGACGGCGCCCATGTCAAATTGGGTGAAAATGGCCTGGAGCTGTCCTCTGATGACGGGAATTTCAAGGCCAAGATTGGTGGCCGGCTGCAGATCGAAAGTCAGGTCAACTGGAACGATCCAGACAGCCCCGCCGGTGCGGATTTGTCCAATGGCGTCGGGATACGACGCGCACGTCTGTACACCGACGGCACCATCTTCAAGGACTACGAATATCGTTTTGAATATGACTGGGCCCGGAATAACGGCGGCACCCAGGGTGTGACTGACGCGTTCCTCAAGTACGTGCACTTCAAGCCGTTTGCGATCACCATCGGTCAGCAGAACGAAGGCAAAAGCATGCAGTCGGTGATGAGCAACAACTACCTGCTCTTCAATGAACGTTCACTGCCCAACAATGCCTTCATCGAGGCAGGGCCAAACAGCAAGTACCAGCTGGGCGTTACCGCAGAGACTTACGACAAGGCATGGCAGATGCCCTACACGATTCGCGGCGGCATCACCACGGAGTCGCTCGGCGCGCCAGCTCCTGGCACCAGTTCCAACAATCCCAACGGCAATATCAACCGAAACGCCTTTAGTGGTGATATCAGCTATCAGCTCGTGGGTCGTGGAACTTTGGTGCCTTACATGGATAAAGAGGGGAACTTCCTGCACACCGGCTTGTGGGGTTCCTGGCGTAGTATCAATAACAACTACAATCCGGACGGCACCTTACGCGACGGCGGCTGGCAATACGTTTCTGCGCCGGATACCAATGTCGACCGAACTAACTGGGCCAACACAGGCAATCTGACCAACCCGGGAGCCGGCTTTGAAGCCAAGGAAGTTGCCATGCTCGGCGCGGAATTGGCAGGCTCCTATGGCCCCGTGCACATGGCTGCCGAATATATGCAGGCCCAACCGTCTGGAAAAGGCTACGACAGTGACGACGTCCTGACCGGCTATTACGTCGAAGGCGGTTGGTTACTGACCGGCGAACATCGGCCCTATGACGAAAAGAAAGGGACTTGGGGAAGGCTCGCCCCCAACCACAACTTCATCTTTGGCAATGGCTGGGGTGCCTGGGAACTCGCCGTGCGCTTCGACAGCCTGGACATGAATACCAAGAATATCAATGGCGGCGCCTTGGCCGCGGGTACCATTGGCTTAAATTGGTACCTGACGTCCCATGTGCGCATCATTACGGATTGGGTTCACGTGTTCAGTACCAGCACCGGCTCTGCGGGCAAGTGTACCTATCCCGCCACCCAAACCGCCAGCGACTCCATTGGATGCTTCAATGGCCTCAATCCCGATATGTGGCAGACCTCAGTCCGCGTGGACTTTTAGACCCGCGTGATTTACCTGATGAGCGAAAGAAGCCCCGCGACAGCGGGGCTTCCTTTTTTCCTTTGTCGTTGCTGACGGAACCCGGCTCCAGTCGTATAGTGACAAGCGCGCGGCAGTTGCCGCGCCTCATGCCGCTGGAGGAGTTCATGATCAGTCCGGAGCAAGACGCCCATCAAGCCACGCTTCACGACGACAGCGCCGACGAGGGCTGGTACGCCCTGCGCCAGCGGGCGCGCCAGGCGTTGACCCATTTCGCGCCGCCGGCTGGCGAGCTTGTGGACGAATGGCATCACGCCGCGCACTGGGCGGTGCTGCCCGCCGAACTGTGGGAAACCGCCGACAGTGTGGAACTGAGCCTGGAAGTGCCCGGCATGCAGGCAGAGCGCCTGGATGTCGAGGTGCTAGGCAACAAACTGGTGGTGCGCGGTGAACGTGTTGCCCCGGAAGATGCGGCGGCGCGCCGCCAGTTCATCCGCGAGCGGGCCTATGGACGCTTTCAGAGGACCTTCCACCTGCCTGCGGCGGTGAATGAGGATCTGGCCCGCGCGCGCTACCGGGACGGCGTTCTTTGCATCAGCCTGCCCAAGGCAGCGCAGCGTCACGACCAACGCATCCGTGTGGATGCCCCGGCCTAAGGGGTGAAAACAGCCCGAGGAATGGGCCAAAGAGTAGGCTATTTCTGCGGTAAATGTTCAAACATGTCATTCCCCTCCACCACTCAGGGGGAGGGGAAGGCAGGGTAGGGGTAGCACCCTGACGGTTACAGCGAACTTCGACGTTTCTTCTTCGTCCCGGCCTTCTACCCCCATCCCGACTTTCCCCCTCCGAGGGGGAAGGCGCGAAGACATCGGTCGGCGACCCTACAGGAGCACTCCGCGGGACCGATGTTCCCGGCAGCAGCAGTCCTTCGCCACGATTTTGTCCTTGGAAGCGAATTTGAATAGCCGCAGGCTGAACCGAAGGGCG
Organism: Methyloterricola oryzae; assembly: GCF_000934725.1. NCBI lineage: Bacteria > Pseudomonadati > Pseudomonadota > Gammaproteobacteria > Methylococcales > Methylococcaceae > Methyloterricola > Methyloterricola oryzae. The sequence goes on along the minus strand of NZ_JYNS01000023.1, from coordinate 36,907 downwards.
AGGGTATAGGATGTGCCGAGTGAAACCGGATTCAAAAGGACTTCGCTTAGCGAATCCAATTCAGCGAACCTGCTTCTCGGCCATTGCCTACGTGGGAACGAGCTTCCTCAGATAGTAGACCACAACGACCAGAGAACCGGCCGCCCCGAGGGCGCCGGAATAGGCGATCAAGCGCCCGACCTCGCTCCAGGCCAGCGACTCCAGCTGAAACTCACCGCCGTACAACGTCGTGAGTTCCGTCACCGGGCCCTGCAGAAACAGGACCATGATGGCGATCATCAACCAGGCGCTGATGCCGCCCAGCACGCCGTACCACATTCCGGTATAGAGAAAAGGTCGGCGGATGAAACCGTCCCCCGCTCCCATGAGCTTGGCGACCTCGATTTCCTCGCGCCGGTGTTGCAGTTCCAGGCGCACGGTGTTGCCCACAATCAGCAAGACCATGGCACCCAGCATGGCGCCCAGCACACCGACACTGCGGCGGGCAAGATTGAGCACGGTCTGCAGCTTGCGCATCCATTCGGTGTCCGCCTGGACAAAATCCGCCTCCGGGAGGGCGCGCAGTTCGGCCAGCAATTTTTCCACATCCGCCGGGGCCTGCAGGCTTTCCTTGGGACGCAGGCTGACCACCGCCGGCAACGGGTTGAAATCCAGCGCCTGCAAAGCTTCCCCGAACCCACTGAACTCCTTGAATTCGCTCAGCCCCGCTTCCTTGCTGATCAGTTTCGCCTCGGCTATCTGAGGCCGTTCCCGCAGCTTGTCCGCGACCTTCCGGGCCGTCTCGTTGCTGACGCTGGGCTTGAGATAGACGGAAATCAGGTTGGTGATCTCCAGTTCGCCACTGGCGCGCTGGGCATTCTTGACCAGCACGTGGAAGCTGGCCGGCAAGGCCAGGGCGATAGCGATCACCAGGACGGTCAGGCCGGACCCGAATGGCTTGGCGTAAAGCCGTCCCAGGCTAGCAATGAGGGTGTGCGCGTGCAGGAAGAAATAGCTGCGCACCCGCTCCAGCCAGGGCGCCCTGACGACCGGCGCGGCGTTGTGGTCGCGCCCCGGTCCGAAGCGTGGCTCGCGCCTCACGCCGCTTCGACTCCTTCCATCAGCTTACCCTGCTGCAGCCGCAAAAGGCGGCCTCCCATGCGCGAGATCAGGGACAAGTCGTGGCTGGCAATCAAGATGGTGACGCCCACCTGGTTGAATTCCCGGAACAGTTCCATGATTTCCGCCGCCAGTTCCGGATCCAGATTCCCCGTCGGCTCATCCGCCAGAATCACCGGCGGCTTATGCACGATGGCTCGGGCGATGCCCACCCGTTGCTGCTCGCCACCGGAGAGTCCGACCGGATAGCGCTTTTCCTTGCTCAACAGCCCCACCTTGCCTAGGGCGGCGCGGACCCGGCGCCCGGTCTCCGCCGGCCCGAAACCGGCGATTATCAAAGGCAAGGCGACGTTGTCGAATACGGTACGGTCGTGGAGCAGACGGAAATCCTGGAAGATCAGGCCCAGGCGGCGGCGGATGCGCGGAATCTCGCGATTGGGCGCGCGCGACACATTCACGCCGTCCACGAAGATCTGGCCGCGGGTCGGACGCTCGATCACCGGGATCAGCTTGAGCAACGTACTCTTGCCGGCGCCGGAATGGCCGGTCAGAAACGCCATTTCGCCTCGCTCCAGCTCGAAGCTCACCCCGGCCAAGGCTTCGCCGCCTTCCGGGTAACGCTTGAATACCTTATCGAAACTGAGCATGGCCGTAGCGGCAGCGCGCCCGGACCCGCGCCTCAATCGCTGGCGAACAGGGCATCGATGAATTCCCGCGCCTTGAAGTCCTGCAGGTCGTCGATGCCTTCGCCCACGCCAATGTAACGGATCGGGATGCCGAACTGCTTGGCCAGCGCAAAGATCACGCCGCCCTTGGCGGTGCCGTCCAGCTTGGTCAACGCCAGCCCGGTCAGGCCCACCGCCTCGTTGAACTGCTTGGCCTGGGACAGGGCGTTCTGGCCGGTTCCCGCGTCCAGCACCAGCAGCACCTCATGAGGCGCGGTCGCGTCGAGCTTGCCCATGATGCGCTTGATCTTGCTCAGTTCCTCCATCAAATTGGACTTGGTATGCAATCGGCCCGCGGTATCGGCGATCAGCACATCCACTCCGCGGGCCTGAGCCGACTGCACCCCATCGAAAATGACGGATGCCGAATCGGCCCCGGTATGCTGCGCGATGACGGGGATCTCGTTGCGCTCGCCCCAGGTCTGCAACTGCTCCACCGCCGCCGCGCGGAAGGTATCGCCCGCGGCCAGCATGACGCTGAGTCCCTGGTTCTGCAGACGCCGGGCCAGCTTGCCTATGGTGGTGGTCTTGCCCACGCCGTTGACGCCCACCACCAGGATCACGAAAGGCTTGTGCTCCTTGCGAATCTCCAGCGGCAAGCTGCAGGGCTCGAGGATTTCGAAGAGATGCTCCCTGAGGCGGCCGGTCAAAACGCCCACGTCCTTCAGTTCGCTGCGCTCCAGGTTGTCGGTGAGATCGGCGATGATCTCCGCGGTGGCGGTCACGCCGATATCGGCCATCAACAGCTGCGCCTCGATGTCCTCGAGCAGGTCGCGGTCGATGGCCTTCTTGCCGAGGGCCAGATTGGACAGGAATCCGGTCAATCCGCCGCGGGTCTTGCCCAGGCCGCTCTTGAGCCGCTCGAACAGGCCCTCGCCAGGCAGTGGCACCGGCACGGCCGGGGGCGCGATCGGCGTGGGCAATACCGTTGCGGGAATGGCCTCCAGAGCGGCGGGCTCCGCGGCCGGCGGCTCTTCGCGCCGCATCGGCTCCTCTGCGGGCCTCGGGGCGCGCAGCAGCACGGCGACAAAAAGAACATTCAGCAGCAGCAGCAAGGACACCGCGCCGTGCAGGGCCACTGCCGCCACCGGCAAGCGCAGCAGCACGATGCCAGCGCCCAAGCTGATCTCCACCAGCAGCAGGAAGCTGAGAATCACCGCCGCGCGACCCAATGCAACGGTGCTGCGCCTGGAACTGATGCCCATGGCCAGGACGGTCAGCCACAGGAACACCAGCACAGCCCCGATCCTGTGGGTCCAATGAATCGCAGCCCGCGCCGAGTAGGAGAGCGGCCCGGTGAACGCCAGGCTGTCGTGCAGGGGCGCCGCGAAAGCGCCGGCATAATCCACGGGCGGGTTGTAGGAGCCCAGACACGTGGGGAAGTCAGGACAGGCCAACCCGGCATGGTTGAGGCTGGCCCACCAGCCAAGGAGCATCTGCGCCAGGAGCAGGAGCACGCCCAAACGGGCGAACCAGCGCCAGCCGGGCATTGCGACCGGTGCCTGCCGGAGGCCGCACTGACTCAAATAGGCCAGAAACAGGAGGCCAGCGGTTAACGCTCCGGCCAGCAGGTGCAAGGTCCTGAACACCGGGAGTACCAACAAGTCCCGCGCGAACAGGTCGGCGGCGCCCTGCAGGCCCGCGAGGACTAGCGCCATGCCCGCATACGCGAAGGCCTGCAGCCTGGCCTGGCGCGCCCAGGCCGACGTCAGGGTCATGAGCGCCAGGAGGGCGATCAGTACCCCGGCCAGATAGCGATGGGCCTCGGCCAGCAGGTTGGCGGATGCCTCGGCGTCCGGCTGCGCCTGCGGCAGCGCGTCCACCACGATCTCGCCCAGGCAGCCCGGCCAATCGGGGCAGCCAAGTCCCGCGTCGGACACGCGTAGGGCTGTGCCCATGGCCATCAGGCACAGGGTCAGCAGCAAGGAAATCAGGCTCAACGGTTTGAACATGTTCTTCTTATTGGGTTAGCTTGGACCGGATCATCCGATCTGGGATACCCGCAGCAAGCGCTGCAGGTCACGCAAGACGCCATAGGGGTCAAAGCCCGGCGCATACCACATCATGACATTGGCGAAAGGATCCATGAGGATGACCGTTCCCTCGGGCAGGTCGGTGCCGCTGGCTTCTTTCAGTTGACCCCGCAACCGATCGGAGAAACCCGCGACCAGCAGGGTCGGATCTGCCGCCGTTATCTCCTGCAGTCCTGCCGGCGCCTTCCCCGCCGGTACCAGGAGGATACGGCGAACGCGGGCCAGTTCCTTGTTCAGCATCAGCCGCAGTTGCTTGGTCTTGTAAAGCGTCTCGCGGCACACGTCGCCGCACTCGGGACCGGACACCTGGATGAGCACCCAGCGGCCCTTGACCTCCGGCAGGTTCTCCGCGGCCGTGAACGGCTGAGCAAAAAACTCATCGTAAGCGAAGGGCCGCGCGGGCGAAATGAGATGACCGTAGTTGAACTTTTGGCGGTCCTGCACTAGCTCCGGATTCCTGGCCATGTACCAGGCTATTCCGAAGGGAACGATACAGATGAGCGCGATGGTCACGATCACCAGGCGGTTGCGCCGAAGGTGGGAAGCCGGTTGTGTCACGTTGAAATTGCTCACCTAAATAGGGCCGTATGGGCTCTCGCGCACAGCAAAGCCCGCCGCGAATACGCTCAAGCCCCGGCCACAGGCCTTGGCTTGAACCCATACCAGACGTATAAAGCCGCCACCAGGGCGGCAAAGGAAAACCATTGCAGCGCGTAGCCCCGGTTCTTGCCGGGGTCCAGGCTGGCGGGATGCCAGTCTCGAACGTATCCATCGCGCTGATCGGAGTCCAATAATACCTGATACGGCAGCACACGATAACCAAGCCGGCGTGAAAGTTGCTCCGCGTCGGCCACCTGAACCAGCGACGGCCAGCCTGGCGCTGGGATTTCCGCGCCCTCGAGCTTGAACCCGACCGATGGAAATTTCTCCACCCGGCCACTGACGTGTGGCGCCTGCTGCGACAGAGCAAGGTCCGGCAATTCGGCACGGCTCGCCCCCTGCGGCACCCAGCCGCGGTTGACCAGAACCGCCACACCGGCGCCTCTGATCTGCAGGGGCGTCAATACGTGATAGCCCACCCGGTTTTCCTGCAGCTGGTTGTCCAGGAGGAACTGGTGGGCCGGGTCGTAATCACCCTCGACCTGCACACGGCGGTAACGCAGCGGCTCCGCGTCCCCCTGCGCCCCTGTCAGGCGCATGGGCGGGTCCTGCTCGTGCACACGGCGCAACTCCATCAAGGCGATCTTCTCCTCCGCCCGCCGGAGCTGCCAGGCGCCCAGCGACAAAAACAGGGGGATCAACAGCAATGTAGAAATAGAGGCTACCCAGCCCGGTTTAAAGGTATAATTTCGCAAGCTTTAATTTACCGTTTTCGGCGTTACGTCAAAATTGGCCGGATTTCGGCCTCCCGAGCCTCGCGAGAACGTCCATGCTGACAAAAACCCTCATCGTCTTCGTGCTGATCATGATCATCGCCAGCCTCGGCACGGCCATGGTCTATTTGCTGAAGGATCGCGAGCGCTCGCCGCGCACCGTCAAGGCCCTCACGGCACGCATCGGCATGTCCCTCGCCTTGTTCTTTCTGCTGCTGCTGGGCTACCGTGCCGGAATCCTCCATCCCCACGGCCTCAAGCCCGGCCCGGCCCAGGCCAGCCAAGCCGAGGCGGCCCGCGCAGCGCCCTGATCGCCGTGACCGGGAAACCGGGCGGCGGTCACCGGGAGGAGATCAAGTGTTCCCGCCTGGATGGCTATAATGTCTGGCACGGAATTCCCCGGGAGCTGTCCCAGGGCACAGGATAACCCTTCGATGCAGCGTCCATGACAGATCAAGATTCCTATACTCAGCACGAACGCCCGGGCACCCTGGTGCGCTATCTGGACGTGCTGCATGAGTGCCAGTCGTTCATGGTGGAGAAGTTTACCGAACTGTTCCGGGAAATGTTCTCCAGCATGGATGACTTCATGCTCGGGCTCGCGGAGAACGCCGAGACCAATGCCGTGCGCAACCACTGCTTCGAGGTGATGCACGAGTTCCTGTTGCGGCAAACGGACATCCAGCGCACCTTCACCAACGAGATCAACCGCGGCTTCGTCAACTTCTCCCAAGGCAAGGTAGAACCCCTGCGCAGCGTGGTGCGGGCCACCAATGTGGATCAACTCAGCCTGATCGAGAAGGACGATTACGAGATATCCCTGGCTTACGCCAACATCCTGCACCGGGCCAACAACGAGTATTCGGCGCATCTGTTCGCCCTGAATCACCGACTGGCGGTGGTCAACGGCGGGGTCAAGCTGGGCGAATACAACCCGGCGCTGCCAGGTTCGCCAGCCCAGGTATGCGACGCCTTGCAGACCGCGCTGGAGATCATAGACATCCCCATCAGCCACAAGATCCGCGTCGCCCTGGTGTCGGAATTCGACCAACGCGTATTGCACCAGGCCGGCGCTCTCTACGACGCCTTCAATGATCGCCTCATCAAGGCCGGCGTGTTGCCCAACCTGTCCCTGGAGGCCATTGGTTACAAACCCGGCGGAGGATCGGCCGAGGGCCAGGCGGCGCAGGAGGGTCGCGCCGAGGAACCGGTGCAGCCGCAGGAGGCGGCCCGCCCCGAGGAAAACGAATCCAGTCTGGACCGCGAGATATTCCACAGCATCCAGGAGATCCTGGCCCGCCGCCATATGCATCCTGCCCAGTTCGGCGGGACCATGGCCACGGCCGCCCAAACCAACCTGCCGGACCTGCTGGCATCCCTCAACACCCTGCAGGTCAATGTCCCGCCCATCAGCAGGCAACAGATGGCGCACCTGCCCCTGGACGCCGTCAAGGCGGCATTCGCGGAACAGGTGGCGCGGCTGGGCGAGCTGGTCAAGGAGCAGCAAATCAACTCCGCGGACGCCGACATCATCGATCTGGTCGGCATGCTGTTCGAGTTCATCCTCAACGACAACACCCTGCCGGACTCCGTCAAGGCGCTGCTCAGCCACCTGCACACCCCCATCCTCAAGGTCGCCCTGCTCGACAAGAAGTTTTTCTTCCGCAGCAAACATCCGGCGCGCCGCCTGCTCAATACCATGACCCAGGCCGGCGCCCTGTGCAATGCGGACGAGGCCGACGAGCAGGGCATCTTCGCGAAGATGCAGTCCATCGTCGATGAGATCGTGCACAACTTCGAGGACAACACCGAAATCTTCACGCTGCTGCTGGAAGACTTCAGTGAGTTCCTCGAAGGTTTCAGTCGCAAGTCCAAGGTGGTGGAAAAGCGCGTGGTGGAGACCGCCAAGGGCCGCGAAAGGCTGCGCGAGGCACGCCAGGCCGTCTCCCAGGAAATCGTCGACCGCACCTGGAACCGCAGCCTGCCCAAGGCCGTGGAGGAATTGCTGCTGGGACCCTGGGCCAACCTCATGGTGCTGACCAATCTCCGCAGCGGTCCCGACAGCGAGGAGTGGAAGCAGGCCCTCGGCCTGGTGGACGACGTGCTGTGGAGCGTCGAGCCCAAGCGCAGCGAGTCGGAACGCCAGCAGCTCAAGGAGCGCCAGCAGAAGATCGACGAAGCCATCCGCAAGGGCCTGGCCGTGATCGGCGACCCCGAGGTCAACACCAACGCACTGCTCGCCGACTTGGCCGCCTGCCAGCGCGCCGCCATGGAGATGCCGGACGAATCCGTCGCCCCCGCCGCGCCAAAGGAACGCAAGAAGGTACCGCCACCGCCGCCCAAGCCCATCTGGGAGGACGTGGAAGTGGAAACGCCGGAAGCGCGCGAACATCCCTTCCTACGCGATGCGGACCCCGTATTGCTGGCTATCGTCGACGAACTAAAGGCCCTCAAGCTGGGCGCTTCCTTCGAGTTCACCGACAAGGACAAGAACCAGAAGCTGCGGGCTAAGCTGTCCTGGTACAGCCCAAAGACGTCCTATTACATATTCGTCAACCAGGCAGGAATCCAGGTGGCGGTAAAATCGCTGCGAACCTTGGCCATGGAGATCCGCCGCGGCGAGACCACGATCGTCCCTCAAGCGCGGAAGCCCTTGATGGACAGAGCGCTGGAAACCATCTATACCTTGTTGCATTCCCCGGACGAATCGGACCTGGGGGCGCAGGACGCCAGGCTTTCCGTGAGACCTTAGCCGCCGCGAGGCGCAGTGCCGTTTCGACCACCGGGCAAACCATCGCCATCTGAAGGCGAGTTTAGCCATTTCTCTCACTGGAGCTTGCATGTCCGAACCCGATCCAAGTCTTGCGGCCCTGGCGCTAAGCCAGGCCCCCGTCGGCGTCATGCTGATACAGGGACCGCGCATCGCCTGGGCAAACGAAGCGTTGGCGCAGGCACTTATGACTACCGCAGCCGCCATGACCGGCCTGGAAGTGGAGGCCGCCCGCCGCAATGGCCTCAGCGTTCTGTTCGACGACAAATCCCCGGAAATAGAGATCAAGCTGCCCGACGGTTCCGTGCGGCACTGGCAGCGCTTGCGCCAGCCCTTGCCCGCAGGCGCCGAGGCACATTTCTTCATCGATGTGACCCGCCAGTTCGAGTTGGCGGAGGAATTGCGACAGATGCAGGAGCAACTCAAGGTGCTGGACACCCGCGACGGCGAAACCGGCCTGATGAGCAGCAACGCCATCCTGCAGGCACTGGATGCGCAGATCACCCGCAGCCGCCGCTACGGCAACCCGCTGTCCGCCATTCGACTGAACCTGACACCGCCCGCATCCCAGGCCGCACAGCACACTGCCCTGCGCACCATCAGCCAGGAATTCAAGATGCAGCTGCGCTGGGCAGACCAGATCGGACGCCTGGACGACGACAACTTCCTCCTGGTGCTGCCGGAAACCCCGCTGAAGGACGCGGAGTCACTGGCCCAGAAGCTTGGGCACGACCGTATCGCACTGACCAGCCGGGCAGAGGGTTGGTCGGTCACCTTCACCTGCGCCGAGTGGCGCAAGGGCGATGACACGCGCAAATTGCTCAAACGTCTTCAGGAGGCGGTAACCGCCACCGACTCGTGAGCAGCAAGGGGCTACAACCCATCACGTTCCGCCCGCTGGGCGAGGAAATTGACAAGAAGGATCTCCTCGCCGTCATCCGGCGCTTCCAGAACCTTCATCAAATCCAACTGCGGCGTATTCAGGCCTCCCTCTCGGTCAGGCAAAGGACTTTCCTGGACCTGCTGCCTCTCTTGTTCCACACCAACCATCCGCTGCTGCCCGGGTTCGTCACCACGGAGACGCCGGCGGGCATTCCGGACTTCAAACCGGGCAGGGCCGCCCTGCAGGCCGCCGCCCAGCTTTCCAAGAGTTTCGATTACAAGAAGCACGCATTCTACGACCAACCGATTCACGCCATTTTCCTCATGGGCAGCGTGGGCAGCATCGCCTATTCGGCGAAGAAGAGCGACCTGGATATCTGGCTATGCCATGAACCAGGGCTGGAAGCCGAACCGCTATCGGAACTCAGGCAGAAGGCCGCCGCCATCGAAGCCTGGGCGGCCACCCTGGGGCTGGAGGCCCATATTTTCTTCATCAATCCCGATGAATTCCGTTCCGGGCAGGGCGAACCCATCTCCACCGAGAGCTGCGGCAGCATCCAGCACCACCTGTTACTGGAGGAGTTCTACCGCACCAGCGTGCACATCGCCGGCCGCGTCCCCGGCTGGTGGCTGGTCCCGCCAGATCAGGAAGATCTGTACACCGCCTATCTGGAACACCTGCGCCATAGACGCTTCATCAATTTCCAGGATATCGTCGACCTGGGCGGCCTGGAGCAGATTTCCCCGGAAGAGTTCCTGGGCGGCACCCTCTGGCATCTGTACAAGGCCATCAGCTCACCGCACAAGTCGCTGCTCAAGTTGCTGCTGATGGAAAGCTACGCCAGCGAGTTTCCCCGGCCTGACTGGCTCTGCACACGCCTGAAGGCGTCGGTGCATGCCGGTGTTCTCGACATCCATGCGCTGGACTCGTATATCCTGATGTACCGCAAGGTGGAAGACTATCTGCAGGCGCACGGCGAGACCGAGCGCCTGACGCTGGCACGCCAGTGCTTCTACCTCAAGATCAACGAGGTCATGAGCCAGCCCTCCGCCGCAAGCGCCGAAAAGCTGGAAAGGCGCGATATCCTTCGGGCCATGCTGAGCGAATGGGGTTGGGGGCCGCAGCAGGTCCACGAACTGGACAGCCGGCGGCGCTGGCGCATCCGACAGGCCCTTGAGGAACAGCAACGCATCAGCCATGAACTGATGTCGAGCTATCAGGCCATCGACCGCTTTGCCCAGGAGCACCCCATCGCGAAAGGGCCAGGATCTCAGGAACTGGTGCTGCTCGGCCGCCGATTGCGCGCTGCCCTCGAGCGCAAACCGGGCAAAGTCGAGATCCTCAGCAACGACGGCTACGAAAAACTGGAAAGCGAGGACCTCAGCGTGCACGAGGTCCGCCTGGCTGATGGTGAATTGGGCTGGGCCGTCTACAGCGGCACGGTGAAGTCCACGGACCGGGACAAGCCAGACCCCTTGAAAGCGGCCCATAGTCTGCTCGAGATCATGGCCTGGCTGGTGGTGAACCATTTCCAGCCCCGGTCCGGCAGCGTGACCCTGGAGACCGCCGGCAGTTGCATGAGCGTGCGCGACTTCAAGAGTCACATGGATACCTTGAGTGCGTTTCTCTGCAAGTTTCAGCAAGCCCGCGAGGACCTGAGCGCCTTCGACTCACCTTCAAAGGTGCTGTCCAGCGCGGTCTTCATCAATATCGGGCACGATCCGGACCCAGACCATAAGGATGGACTGCAACTGACCAGCAACCGCTTCGATGCGCTGAGCTTCGGCGCGACACGGAGCAATCTAATCCATACCGTGGATTGCATCAGCCTCACCAGTTGGCAGGAGATCCGCGTCTCGCGCTACCGAAACCTGGACGGCTTCTTCACGTGTCTGTGCGAGGCGCTCTCGCCGTTTCCGCAACCGCCGCAAGCCCCGCCGTTTGAATGCGCCAGCTTCGGTTCCGTGCGCTCGCGCAGCATCGCCCTGCGGGTGCAGGAGGTCTATCTGCAACTGCATGCCGTATTCAAGGCATCGTCCCGCGCGCGCTACGTCATCCGGGGCGGCACCTCCCTGTTCCTGTTCGAAGAGCGCTCTGGCCAACTGAATTTCCGGCCCCTGGCGGACGAATCGCAATTGCTAGGCGAGCTGGCGACCCCAAGGCTCGAATACGGGCCGGTGGTGTTCGACCACGCGGCACTGGAGGGCTCGCCCTTACCGCAGATGTTCGCCCAGTCGAGCGAGGGTGTGATCCAGATCTATGCTCTGCCGCTGGCTCAATCCACCGAAATCTACGTGCTGGACGAAAAGGGCAGCCTTTTTCACCGGACCCATCCACGGTCCGGGCCTTTGCACCTGCTCGGGGTCTATGCCTTGTATATCGCCGCTGTCAGGCACCATTTCCCCACACCGGTACGCGGCATTCAGTACTTTCGGCTGGACGCCAATGGCCGTGGCGACTTCGTGCTGAGTCAGCTGGATTACAAGCCCACTGCCGCTGCAAGGAAGCTTAACCTCCGGATCATTGGTCGCCAGCGCGACGACGGTCGTACCAGCTACACCTTGCAGTGCGACCATCGGGAATTTTCGTCGGAAGACGATGGGCTCGGGGAGCTTGCAGGGCACCTGGCGGATCTGCGAAAGGAAGGCGAAGCGCACCCGCTGTATATCAGCGAAATCGACGTGCCACCGAGCGCGCTGGGCGAAAAAACGGCCGAACGGCTGCAAACCTGGCACTTCCTCAATTTCAAGCGGGAGATCGAGGAACGCATCGGTGCCTGAGTGGGCGCGGCTTCGCATCGCTTTCAGGGGCCAGCCTGTTTAAAATGCCTGTTTTTTATCGGGTTGCCGCGGTGATACGGCGGCGTTTCGAGGCAGGGTGAGGGGATAGATCCGCATGACAGGCCACGCATGGCTCACAATAGGCGTCATTTCCGGCTGCCTGATGTTTCTGTTGGTCAGCGCCGCCGCGCCGGAGCTGATCTTGTTCGGCACCGTGGTCGTGCTCCTGATAGCCGGCGTACTGACGCCGGAACAGGCTCTGGGCGGTTTTTCCAACGAAGGCATGATCACCGTGGCGCTGATGTACGTTGTTGTCAGCGGCATCCGCGAGACCGGCGGCGTGGATCTGCTGGTTCAGCACGTGTTGGGCCGGCCCAAAACCGTGCGCGGAGCCCTGGCGCGGCTGACCATTCCGGTGGCGGCTGTCAGCGGCTTTATGAACAACACGCCGCTCGTCGCCATTTTCCTGCCGGCGGTGCTGACCTGGGCCAAGCGCCTGCAGATCTCCCCCTCCAAACTGCTGATCCCCTTGAGCTATAGCGCCGTGATCGGCGGCACCATAACCCTAATCGGCACCAGCACCAACCTGATCGTGAATGGCCTGTTGGTCCAGGCGCACCGGCCCGCCCTGGGCCTGTTCGATATCGCATGGGTCGGCATCCCCTGCAGCCTGGTGGGTATCGCCTACATGCTGGCCTTCGCCCCTCGGTTCCTGCCGGAGCGCCTGCCCGCCAGCGCCGTGTTCGAGAATCCCAAGGAATACACCACCGAGATGGTGGTGGAAGAGGGCGGACCGCTGGTGGGCAAGAGCGTGGAGGAGGCCGGGCTGCGCCATCTGCAAGGCCTCTATCTGGTGGAAATCGAACGCGGCGACGAGATTCTGCCCGCCGTCGGACCCTACGAACGGTTGAATGCCGGTGACCGCCTGGTATTCGCCGGTGTGAGCGATTCCGTGGTGGAACTGCAGCGCATCCGCGGGTTGCGTCCCGCCGGCGAACACGCCTTCAGCTTGGCGGACCGCAAGCACCGGGAACGCGTGCTGGTGGAAGCGGTCGTCTCGCCCCAATGCTCACTGGTGGGGAGAACCATCAAGCAGGGACGTTTCCGCATGGTCTATGGCGGCTCGGTGATCGCCGTGGCGCGCAACGGCCAGCGCCTGCCGGGGAAAATCGGCGAGATATCCCTGGAGCCCTCCGATACTCTGCTGCTGGACGTGCGCCCCCCGTTTCTGGAGCGACACCGGAATTCCAACGACTTCCTGTTGATCAGCCAGGTGTCCGATTACCTGCCCGTGCGGCATGACCGCGCCTGGCTGGCCTGGCTGATCCTGGGTGCGGTGGTGATGAGTGCAACCTTCGAGTGGCTGAGCATGCTCAAGGCCGCGCTGCTGGGTGCTTCGGCCATGCTTTTGAGCGGTTGCTGTTCCGTCCTTGCGGCGCGAAGAAGCATCGACGGACAAGTGCTACTGGCCATCGCCGCCTCTTTCGCGCTGGGCAAGGCCCTGGAGATCACGGGCGCGGCCGGCGGCATCGCCCAGGGCTTCCTGGGCCTGGCCGGCGACAACCCCTGGCTGGTGCTGGCCTATTTCTATTTCTTGACGGTGGTTCTGACGGAACTCTTGAGCAACAACTCGGTGGCGGTACTAATGTTCCCTCTGGCCCTCGCCCTATCGACGCGTTTGGGCGTCAGCGAATGGCCTTTCGTCATCGCCGTGATGATCGCGGCTTCCATGGGGTTTTCCACGCCCATCGGCTATCAGACCAACCTCATGGTCTATGGTCCGGGCGGTTACCGCTTCGGCGATTTCGTCCGTTTCGGCGTGCCACTGAATCTGATCATGGGCGTCGTCTCAGTGAGCGTCATACCCGTCATCTGGCCTTTTCACCCCTGACATATCCCACCTGCCTATCCCATGAATCCACCCGCGCAACGTTCGCTCCCATTGCTTATGGCGGCGCTTCTCGCCGCATGCCAGCAAGGCCCGAAAGAAGTCGAGATCTCCGGTTCCGTTCAGGGCACCACCTACCACATCAAGTCCGTCACCGACGCGCCGGCGGAGACGGTCGCAGACCTTCAGAAACAGGTGGAGGCAACTTTTGCCGACATCGACCTGAAACTGTCCAACTACCGCGAAGACTCCGAAATCACGCGCTTCAACCGGCAAAAGACCACCGAATGGCAGGCGGTTTCGCCGGAGATCTTCAACCTTGTGTCGATTGCCCAAGTAGTTCATGCCAAATCGGCGGGTTGCTACGACCTGACCGTGAAGCCGCTATTCGACTTGTGGGGCTTCTCGCGGCACCAGACCCGGGTGCCGGAGCCCCGGGAGATCGCGGCCCTGCTGCCGCACATCGGCATGGACAAGCTGGAACTGGACGCCGGCCAGAACAGGATGCGCAAGCGCGACCCGGATCTTGCGGTGGACCTTTCCTCTATCGCGCAAGGGTACACGGTGGGCGCCGTCGCAAAGATCCTGGAGTCGCGCGGCATCCAGAACTACATGGACGAAATCGGCGGCGAGATGAAAGTGCGCGGCCGCAAGGCCAACGGCGAAGACTGGCGGATCGCGGTGGAGAAGCCGACGCCCTTCACACGCGAGGTGCAGAGGATTTTGTCACTGCACCAGCAGGCCGGCGTGGCGGTGATGACCTCGGGAACCTACCGCAATTTCTTCGAGCAGGGCGGGCAGGTCTATTCGCATATCATTAATCCCAAGACCGGAAAGCCCGTCAACCACAAGCTGCTGTCGGTGACCGTGCTGCACGACGATCCCACCTGGGCCGATGCCTGGTCCACTGCGCTGCTGTGCCTGGGCGAGGAGGAAGGCTACAAGACGGCGGAGGCGGAGGGCCTGCGCGCCCTGTTCATCTACGGCGAAAACAAGGAACTCAAGGAGAAGATCAGCCCGGCCCTGGCCAGGGAACCTGGCCTCTGAGTTCGCTCCGGCCATGAGCTATAGGCTGGCGGATACAGCGCAGAAGAAGGCCTTCAGATACTGGGTTTCCGGGATCGCCGGATGCACCGGGTGATCCGCAGCCTGGCTGCCTTCCGCGATGAAGCTCAGGTGACGGTCGCCATGACGGGCGGTTGCGCGCAGGAGATCGTGCAGCGTCTCCCGCTGCAGGTGGTAGGAGCAGGATGCCGAAACCAGGATGCCACCGGGCTCCAGTAACTGCAGGGCACCCTGGTTCAAGCGCCGATAAGCCTCGATGCCGGCCTTGGCGTCCTTCTTGCGCTTGATCAAGGCCGGGGGGTCCAGCAGGATCAGCCCATAGTGCCGCCGCTCCTCGCGCGCGCGCTTGAGAAATTCGAAGGCGTCTTCCCGCTCCACGGTCAACCGGTCGTCCACGCCATTGAGGCGCGCATTCTCGCGGGCCAGGCCAAGAGCCGACTCCGAGGCATCGACGCAATCCACCCTGGTAGCGCCGGCCACCGCAGCCTGGATGCCCCAGGCGCCTGAATAGGAAAACAGGTCCAACACACGCTGGCCCTTGGCCAGACTGGCGGCCAGGGCGCGGTTGCTGCGGTGATCGAAGAACCAGCCGGTCTTCTGCCCGGACACCGGGTCCACCTGAAAGCGGACGCCATTTTCCTCCATGACAAAGGGCTGCAGGGACTCGCCCTTCACCAAGCGGGTTTCGTCGGAAAGACCTTCCAGGCTCCGGAGGGCCGAGGTGTTCTTCAGGAGCAGCGCGCTGGGATCGAACAGGGCCTCCAGGGCCGCAAAAACCTGGGGCTGCAGGCGTTCCATCCCCAAGGTGTTGGTCTGGACCACGAAGACACGGTCAAAGCGATCCACCACCAATCCCGGCAGGCCGTCGCTCTCGCCGTGGACCAGCCTATAGTAGGGCTTCGCAAACGCGCGCTCGCGCAGGTGCAGGGCAGTCTGGATCCGCTCGCGAAAAAAGGCCTCATCGATTTTCGCGTGCTGGCGGCGCGTCAGCAAGCGGGCGCAGATCAGCGTATCCGGGTTGACATAGGCCACGCCCAGGCCAGCGCCCCGGGAATCGAGCACCTGCACCAGTTCCCCTGCTGGCATGCCCTTGAGCGGCGTCTGGGCAATGTCCACCTCGTTGCTGAAGATCCACAAATGCCCAGAACGCAGGCGCTTCTCTTCGTTTCTCTTGAGCTTCAATTCATGCATCGGTACACCTGGGGTGAAAGCGAAAGACGAAGGGAACTTTATGCCGGTAAGCGGGGGTCGAATTCAGGCGGCTTGCCCTGGTCGCGCCCACTTGTCACAATCGGACGTCGCCGGAATTCAGGCGCGGGAGGTCTCCGGGTGTTAGAACAACTCGTCTATTCCATCAATACCTTTCTGGTGCACCACCCGCACCTGCTGCGCCTCATGCACCTGTTGTTCTGGGTGAAGTACTGGATCCTGATGGGGCTGATCGGCTTGTTCGTGTTTCTGGTCTACTCCGAGGACCACAGGCGCGCGGAGGAAAAGCGCCAGGCAGCCGAGGCAAAATCCCCCGGACGCTTCCTGGCTTAGCCTTGCTTTCCGCGCCCGGAAGCCTTATTTGTCGCCCGCGGGCGCCGCATCGACCGTATCCTCGGCCGGCGGGTCATCCTGCTTGACGAAGATAAGCCGCTTGGTATCGTAGCCCGCCTTGCCCGCCTGATTGATCAGATCACCCATGACCTTGTCGTCCAGGGTCTTGTCGCGAGAGAGTATCCATAACAGGGTCTTGCTGGGACCTGTGACCATGGCATAACGGTAATTTTGCTTGTCCAGGGCAATGACGTGGTAGCCGCCCCACAGCGGCCCGAAGAAGGAAACCTTCAAGCTGCCGATAGTCGGGTCGTCCAGCATCTTGGCCACCGCGTCGTCCTCGGTCCATTCACCCTTCTTTTCGTTATAGCCACGGTTGATGACCTTGATCTCATCGCCATCTGCCGCGACGTACTCGGCGGTGACGTTACGCAGGTTCCGCTCGAAGCCATGATCGAGGCGGGCGATCTCGTACCATTTACCGAGAAAGCGCTGCAATTCGAAGCCATCGACCGGCTGCACGCCCTCCGGCACCTTGGTGCACGCGGTGAGTAGCGCCAGAAGCATGGGCACGAGCAGGACCCGTAACAGGCTAGAGCGGTTTGCAGCAACACAAGCATCGTAATTCATGTTTTTCAAATCCCCGATGGATTCGGTTCGCCTTATGGCATGTGGCATGGATGGCATCAAATCAGTTCGAAACTGAACCCGCCCACCTCGCTGCTGGGCTTGGCGATCAGCAGGCGGATCTCGAAGGGTTTCCCCACCGGCATTTTACCGGGGCGCGGCGCTTCCAGGTATTCATCAGGAGAAAAGGTACGACTCGCGGATGGGCGGCCCCCGAGTTCCGAAAGCACCAGGCGGATCGAGGGAAACGCCTGCGCCAAGGCCGACTGGTTGGCAATGATGAGACGGAACTCATAGCCATCGACATCATCCGGCGCTGGCAGCAAGGCGCGGTCCACCACCTGAATCTGGCGCGTGTCCTTGTAGGGGCTCAGTTCGCAACCCAGGCTTTCACACATCAGTTCCAACCAAGGCCGGACCCGCTCATTTTGAGCCAGGCGCGCGCCTTCGAACACATTCACCTGCCACACCAGCAGGACCGCCATGGCCAGAGCGCCCAGCCACCAGCACAGGCCGCTGCCCAGTTCGGGACCGCGCGGCTCCTCATCTTCCCTATCGCGCTCAGTCCGCTGCGGCCTGGCAACCAAGCCGCCGACAGCGCGCAAGGACGGCAATCCGCCCCCCCGCAACGGCGGGAGCATTGCGTGCTGGGCATCCTGACCTTCGACGCCGGCTGCCGGGGATGCAACCGGCCTCCGGATTGGCGGCGCCTTGGGGAAGTCCTTGGGACTCTCCGCCAAGGCATTCAGTGCGTTGAACGGGGTCTGGCAATCCCGGCAAATCACTTTGCCACGGGATTCGCGCAGCTTGTTGATGTCGATGCGGAAGGTCGCGCGGCAGGTCGGGCACTGTGTGTACATGGGTCACTCCTCGCGCCGGACACCGCTCAGGCGCGTCCAGTCCTCCTCGAATTCCGGCGGGTCCATACGGAACCAAGGTGCATAGGCCTGGCTCACCGCATCCGCCTGCTCGCGCAGGATACCGGAGAGGGCCAGCGCTCCGCCAGGGCGAACCATCGCGGCCAATTCTTCCGCCAGTTCCAGCAGCGGGTTGGCGAGTATGTTGGCCACCAGCATGTCCGCCTGGACCGGGCCAATCTCCTTGGGATAGCGGCAGCGCAAGCGCCCGGCGACGCCGTTCTTTTCGGCATTGTCTCGGGTGGCGGTCAAGGCCTGGGGATCGATGTCCACCGCTTCAGCCCCTTCCGCACCCAGCAGCAGCGCTGCCACGGCCAGAATACCCGAGCCGCAGCCGTAATCGATCAGGGTCTTTCCCTTCAGATCCATTCCGTCGAGCCACCTGAGGCACAAGGCCGTGGTTGGGTGGGTGCCGGTGCCGAACGCGAGCCCCGGGTCCAGCGCCACGCATACCGCATCCTCCTGTTCCGGCGCGGCGAACCCGGTGGGAACGATCCACAGTCGCCGGCCGAAGCGCATGGGTTTGAAATGCTCCAACCAAGCCCGCTCCCAAGCCTGATCCTGTATTTCTTCGACGCGCCAGGCATGCAGGGAGTGGGCCCCGAAACGACTCTCCAGGGCAGCCCGCAATAGTTCCGGCTGCACATCGGGCTCGAACAGAGCCACGACCCGCGTATCCTGCCAGACGGGCGTTTCCCCGGGCTTGGGCTCGAACAGGGGCTGATCGCCCTCATCCTGCAGGCTGACGGACAAGGCCCCCAGGCCGCTCATGGCGTCCGCCACGGCATCGGCCAGGCGCTCCTCCGTCGCCACCGAGAGCTGTCGCCACATCAGTGCTTGAGCCCGAGCTTCTGCTCCAGATAATGGATGTTCTGCCCGCCTTCCTGGAAAGCCTTGTCGTTGATGATGTCCAGCAGCAAGGGAATATTGCATTTGATGCCGGCGATCACCATCTCGTTGAGCGCCGTGCGCATTCGCGCGATGGCGCTGGCGCGCGTCTCGCCGTGGGCGATGAGCTTGCCGATCATGGAGTCGTAGTAGGGCGGCACCTTGTAGCCATTATAGATGTGCGTCTCCACCCGTATTCCCGGCCCGCCCGGCATGTGGAACTGTTCGATCAGCCCGGGGGAGGGCATGAAGGTGGATGGGTCCTCCGCGTTGATCCGGCACTCGATGGCGTGCCCGCAGAGCTGCACGTCCTCCTGGGTAATGGACAGCTTTTCGCCGGCGGCGATGCGCAGCTGTTCCTTGACGATATCAAAGCCGGTGACCATCTCGGTTACGGGATGCTCGACCTGCACGCGGGTGTTCATCTCGATGAAATAGAACTCCCCGTCCTGGTAGAGGAACTCGAACGTCCCCGCCCCCAGATAGCCGATCTCGCGGCAGGCCTCCACGCAGCGCTGGCCCATGGCGCGCCGCTTCTCCTCGCTGATGCCCGGCGCCGGCGCTTCTTCCACCACCTTTTGGTGGCGGCGCTGGGTGGAGCAGTCACGCTCGCCCAGATGGATGACGTTGCCGTGGGTGTCGGCGATCACCTGGAATTCGACGTGGCGCGGATCTTCCAGGAATTTCTCCATGTACACCATATCGTTGCCGAATGCGGCCGCGGCCTCGCCCTTGGTCAGGCTGATGGAGCTATGCAGCGCCGCCTCGCTGTGCACGACGCGCATGCCGCGCCCACCGCCGCCGCCGGCCGCCTTGATGATGACCGGAAAACCGATGCGGCGCGCGATCTTCAAGGTCTCGTCAAAGTCCTCGCCCAGTGGCCCGTCGGAGCCGGGCAGACAGGGAATGCCTGCCTTCTTCATAGCCTCGATGGCGGAAACCTTATCGCCCATGAGGCGGATGGTATCGGGCCTGGGACCTATAAATACGAAGCCGCTCTGTATCACCTTCTCGGCGAAGTCGGCATTTTCCGACAGGAAGCCATAGCCCGGATGGATGGCGACGGCGTCGGTGACTTCGGCGGCGCTGATGATGGCTGGAACATTGAGGTAGCTTTCCCGCGAAGGCGCGGGCCCGATGCACACGGATTCGTCGGCCAGACGAACGTGCTTGAGATCCCGGTCCGCCTCGGAATGCACGGCCACGGCCTTGATGCCAAGTTCGCGGCAGGCGCGCAATATGCGCAAGGCGATCTCGCCCCGGTTGGCGATAACGATTTTACCAAGCATGACTGATTACCTGATGGAGTCTAAGGGGTTCACGCGCCAGCGGCAGCGAGGCTTATTCGATGACGAAAAGCGGCTCGTTGTACTCCACAGGCTGTGCATTCTCCACCAGGATCTTGGCGACCACCCCGGCTTTGTCGGCCTCGATCTGGTTCAGGATCTTCATGGCCTCGATGATGCAGAGCGTATCGCCCACATTGACCCGGTGCCCTACCTCGACGAAGGTCTTGGCGCCGGGCGACGGCGAACGGTAGAAGGTCCCCACCATGGGCGAACGTACCACATGGCCGCTGATCGCCTCCTCTGCCGGAGCGCTCTCCGCAGCGGCAACGGGCGCTGGCCCTGGAACCGCCTGGCTCACCATGGTGGCCGGCGCGGTCATCATCACCGGCTGGGATGAGGAATAGCGGCTCAGCCGCACCGATTCCTCGCCCTCCTTGATCTCGATTTCAGCGATATCGGACTCTTCGATCAACTCGATCAGCTTTTTTATTTTTCTAATATCCATGACTCTCAGCTCTTTTCTTGAATGGCGTGGAGGGCAGCCTGCAGCGCCAGCTCGTAACCCAGCGCACCAAGCCCGCAAATAACGCCCTTGGCAATATCGGACAAATAGGAAACCTTTCGGAACGGTTCGCGCGCATGGACATTGGACATGTGCACCTCGATGAACGGAATCTTGGTTCCGAGCAGGGCGTCGCGTAGCGCCACGCTGGTGTGCGTGAAAGCGCCGGGATTGATCAGGATGAAATCCACCTGTTCCCGAAATGCCTGGTGTATGCGATCGATGAGGACATGCTCTGCGTTGCTCTGCAGAAAGCTGATGACTGCTCCAAAGCGCTGCGCCATCGCCGCCAATCGGTTTTCGATGTCCCCAAGGGTCTGGCTACCGTAGATTGCCGGTTCCCGAAAGCCCAATAGATTCAGGTTCGGGCCGTTGAGCACCAGGATGTTAGTCATGGATGAATGAACCGTTCGTCCGAATTTCTGCACGTTGGCGTAGGTGGTCACTGAATCCGATCCTTCATGGATCTTTCAGCAGTTTTCGCCGAAAAACTCGCATTTGCCGGCGATTTCCGAATCGACGACCTGAGGTCATCGATCGTGTCGGCACGGACCTGCGCCGAGGGATCAGCCCAATCTAGGGCAGCTCCCAGAAATTGCAAGGTTATTTTGCCGAATGGCAGTGAACTTGTCCACAACGGTGCCGTTCAGGCCAGGTTCTGAGCTGACGAGGGCTGCAGGATAGAGATACGATGTACCCGCCTTAAGGCGCGCTGGCCTTAAGCAGAGGCTCCACCGCCTTGATGACTTCTTCACGGTCAAAAGCTCCGACTTCCACGTGGAGCAGCTTGCCCGCCGGATCGAACACGGCGGAAAACGGCAGCACATGCGCGTGGTTGCCCAGGCTCGCGGCCCAGTCCTCACCGCCATTCTCGCCGATGAGAATCGGGTAGTTGACCGGGGTGACCTTGAGATAGTCCTTCACCGAATCGCCGTCGTCGATGGCAATGCCGACGAACTGCAGGCCCTTGTTGGCATATTCCTCCTGCAGTTTCACGAAAGCCGGCATTTCTTCCAGACAGGGGGGACACCAGGTGGCCCAGAAATTCACCACCAGGATCTTGCCTTTCCATAGATCCATCCGCACGGATTGCCCGTTCAGGTCGGGAAAACTCAGGGCAGCCAAGTCCACCGTGGTTACTTTGGGCGGCGTCTCGCCCTGGCGCGAACGTGCCATGACGCCGGCCGCAAGAGCCAGGAACGCAACAAGGACGACGAGAAGGGCGCGCATCATAGCAGTACCTTTTGCAAATGACTCAAGAACGGGTCCGCCTCCAGATAACCGACCAGGCGGGCTTGCTTGCGCTCGTTGCCGTCCGGCGCGAAAAACAGGGTCGCGGGCGGGCCGAGCAGCCGATAGCGACTCAGGAGGCTGGAATCGTCATCGCTATTATCCGTCACATCGGCTTTCAGCAAGATGACGTCGGCCAAGCGGGCTTGCACGCGTCCATCGCGAAAGGTGTAGCGCTCCATTTCCTTGCAGGAGACGCACCAGTCCGCGTAATAATCGAGCATTACCCAGCGGCCGGCCGCCTTGGCGGCAGCCAGCTGCTCATCCAGTTCAGCCACCGATTTTACACGCCTGAACTGCAGGCCTGTCGCCGGCTGCTCCTTTCCTCCAGTCATGGCCAGACCGCGCAAGGGCTGGCGCAGATCGTCGCTGTCGGTGGCGACGCCGATCAGCAGCAGGATGCCGTAGGCCAGCATGGCCACGCCCAGGCCCTTCCACAGCTTGCGCCAACCGGAAACGCCGTGTGGCAGTGCATCGAGGGCGTGCATGTAGATGGCGGACACGATCAACAACAGGGCCCACAGCAGCATGCTGAGGGCTGTCGGAAGGATGCGCTCGAGCAGCCCCACGGCCACCGCTAGCATGCCCACGCCAAAGACGGACTTGACCGCTTCCATCCAGACTCCGGCCTTGGGCAGCAACTTGCCGGCCGACGCGCCGATGATCAGGAGCGGCACGCCCATGCCCAGGCCCAGGGCGAATAGAGCCAGACCACCCAGCACGGCATCGCCAGTCTGGCCGATATAGATCAGCGCCCCGGCCAGGGGTGCCGCCATGCAAGGGCCCACCAGCAGAGCCGACAATGCGCCCATGACGGCGGCCCCCAGCAAGGTTCCGCCTTTCTGCTTGCGGCTGAGTAAGGCCACCCGTTCCTGAATGAACAGCGGCACCTGCAGTTCGAACAGGCCGAACATGGACAGAGCCAGGACCACGAACAGCGCGCTGAACGATCCGATCACGGCCGGCGCCTGCATGATCGCCTGCAAGTTGCTGCCGAACAGGCCGGCGAGCACGCCGAATACGGTGTAAGCCGCTGCCGCGGCCAGCACATAGCTGAGGGACAGCATGAAGGCGCGGCCGGTGCTGACGGCATGCCCTTGCCCGACAATGATGCCGGACAGGATCGGTATCATCGGGAAGATACAGGGACTAAAGGCCATCAACAGGCCGAAGCCGAGGAAACTCGCCACCACCAGCCAGGTGGAATCGGTCTTGAGTGAGGCCGCGATGCGATCCTGTTCGGGAGCGGCGAGTTCCTCTTTGGGTCCGCTAGCTTGCGTTGAAGCCCCGGTGGTCCCGCCAGGCGGAATCTCCAGTGACACGGTTTTATTCACGGGCGGATAGCACACACCCTTTTCGGCACAGCCTTGATAGCGGGCATTCAGCTCTATGGTGGTCGCCGTGCTGTCGGCCCTGCGCAAGGGCAAGTCGAAGGCGAGTTCGCCGTAAAACACTTCGACCGGCCCGTCCTCTTCCTGCTTCATGGTTCCCTTGGGCAGGCTCGGTTCATCCAAGGTCACAGCCTTGTTGCCTGCCAGGGAAAAACGGAAGCGATCCCGATACAAATAGTAGCCTTTCGCGATCTGCCAGCTGACCCGAAGGGTCCTCTCGTCCTTGACCTCCGCCAGGAACTGGAAGGCCTGGTCAGCCGACAGCAGATCGTCCGGCTGGAGCCCGCCACCGGCCTTGCGGGCCGGCTGGATCAACTTATATAAGGCATTTCCAGAGCCCGTGTCCGCCGGCGCAGCGCCTTGCGGCAGATCGACCGTCACCCGTTGTTTAAAGGGCGGATAGCAGATGCCTGCATCGGCGCAACCCTGCCAGCGCACCTCCAGTTCCAGTTGGCGGACTGACGGGTCTTCACGAGTCAAAGGCACCGGAATCGCCAGATGCCCGCGGTAGATTTCCATCTCCCCGAAAAACTCGTCATGCTTCTTCTCGGTGGGGGGGAAGATGGGATCGCCCAGGCTGATGCCGGGCGTTTTTGGGGTAAACTTGAACTTGTTGCGGTAGAGGTAATAGCCCTGAACAATGTCCCAGGTCAGCAGCAAACGCCCCTCCGCGTCGATGCGCGCGGCGAAGGGGTAGGCCTGCTCCTGCGGCAACACGTCCTTTTCATCCAGCGCGTAGGCCTGGCCGGACAAGGCGGCCAGCAGAAACAGGATCAGGGAGAAGGCGTGTCGTGCAGCCATTGGCTTATCCATTGCAGGTAATCGGGTAGGGCGCGTTCGACCGGAATGACGACGATCTCCGGCAGTTCATACGGGTGTTGCTCGCGCAGGCGGGTTTCCAGTCGGGTGTAGAGGGCTTTCTCGGTCTTGATCAACAACAGCGCTTCCTGCGAACTTTCGATCGCCCCTTGCCAGGGGTAGATGGAAGTCAGGCCAGGCAGTACGTTAACGCAGGCAGCGAGCCGTTCTTGCACCAGCAGGCGGGCCAGATTGGTGGCCGTATCACCGACTGGACAGGTAGACAGGACTAGACAATATTCCGGGCTCATGGCAAAAGTCTCGGCTTGCATTGTAAACACAGCGAGGTTCGAATGAACATAGCGCAAGGGCTGCTCATCGCCCTGCTTGCCCTGCCCATCCTGGAGATTTACCTGTTGATCAAGGTGGCGGGCACGCTGGGCTTTCTGCCCACCCTATTGCTGCTGCTCGCGGCGGCATCAACGGGCGGATATCTGCTCAGGACTCAAAGCTGGGCAGCCTGGCAAAAGGTGCAGGCCTGTCTGGCGCGGGGTGAATTGCCAGCCGCGGAACTGATGGACGGCATGCTGATCATGGCCGGTGCCGTTCTTTTGCTGGTGCCCGGATTTCTCTCGGACCTGATGGCCCTCATCTGCCTAATTCCGTCCACGCGCAAAACCCTCGCCGCCTATCTGGTCAAACACCGCTACGGCGTGGACCCACAGCAGGCTGGAGGCCAGACGACCAATGTCATAGAAGGGGAATACAGACGCGAGGATTGATGCGTTGGGGCAGGCCCGAAAACCTGCCCCGGAATCCGTTTAGTGCTGTTCTCCCTCGCCATGAGGGACACTTGGAGCAGGTACAGGATCGTTGGGATCGACGGTGCTCTTGCCCATCCCGGAATACGCGGGGCACCAGCGCATGAATCCGGTGGCCACCAGGACGCCACCCACGATCAACAAGAGCACATTGCCCATCACTACCGACAGCAGAATCAGCGCGGCGCCGGCTCCATAGCGAATCTTCTGGTCTTTCAGGCCGACGTTGATCTCTTTCTTGGTCATCTTCTTGAAATCAAAATTCATCGCACAATCCTCCTCTTTTATGTATTGGGACAGCTTTTCGATTGTGCAGGCTGAAATGAAATAGCGCAAGACGATTCCGGTAAAATGGACCCATGGATATTACCCCCATCATTGAGCCGCTGAACGACGCGCAGCGCATGGCGGTCACCGCGCCGCCCACCGCCATGCTGGTACTGGCGGGCGCCGGCAGCGGCAAGACGCGGGTGCTGGTGCACCGCATCGCCTGGCTGATGCAAGTCGAGGCAGTCTCACCC
This sequence comes from Methyloterricola oryzae, assembly GCF_000934725.1. Taxonomy (NCBI): domain Bacteria; kingdom Pseudomonadati; phylum Pseudomonadota; class Gammaproteobacteria; order Methylococcales; family Methylococcaceae; genus Methyloterricola; species Methyloterricola oryzae. The sequence goes on along the minus strand of NZ_JYNS01000023.1, from coordinate 11,646 downwards.
AACAGCATTCTGTCGGTTACCTTCACCAACAAGGCCGCCCGGGAAATGCGCGGACGCATCGAAACCCTGCTGAATTTCCCGGCCGGCGGCATGTGGATGGGCACTTTCCACGGGCTGGCGCATAGGCTGCTGCGCCGGCACGCCCGGGAAGCCGGCTTGCCCGAGACCTTCCAGATACTCGACTCGGACGACCAGTACCGGCTGATCCGCCGCATCCTGAAGAATCTGGAACTGGACGAGGCGCGCTGGCCGCCCCGTCAGATCCAGTGGTACATCAATGCGCAGAAGGACGAAGGCCTGCGCGCGCGCCACCTGGCGGAAAGCTACGATCCGTTCGAACGGCAGTTGCAGCGCGTCTACCGCGTGTACGAGGAACAGTGCGATCGCACCGGCCTGGTGGATTTCGCCGAACTGCTGCTGCGCGCCCATGAATTCCTGCGGGATAACGCGGAGCCCCTGGCCCATTACCAGAGGCGCTTCCGTCATGTACTGGTGGACGAGTTCCAGGACACCAACAGCATCCAGTATGCCTGGCTCAACCTGCTGACCCGGGACCGGAACAACCTTTTCGTGGTGGGCGATGATGACCAGTCCATCTATGGCTGGCGCGGCGCGCGCATCGAGAACCTGTACCGCTTTCAGCAGGATTACCCGGCCCACCAGCTGGTGCGGCTGGAACAGAACTACCGCTCAACCGGCAACATACTGGGCGCGGCCAACGCCCTGATCGCCCGCAATGAGGGCCGCCTAGGCAAGAACCTCTGGACCGACGGTGGCGGCGGCGAGCCCATCCGGCTGTATGCGGCCTTCAACGAACAGGATGAGGCCTATTTTGTGGTGGACCGCATCCGCCAGTGGGCGCAGGAGGGTCACCGGCGATCCGAAGCGGCGATTCTCTACCGTTCCAACGCCCAGTCGCGCCAGTTCGAGGAAAAGCTCATGGCGCTGGGCATTCCTTACCGGGTTTACGGCGGTCTGCGTTTTTTCGAGCGCGCCGAGATCAAGGACGCGCTGGCCTATCTGAGGCTGCTATCCAATCGGGACGACGACCCTTCCTTCGAGCGCATCATCAACACCCCCACCCGCGGCATCGGTGCACGCACGCTGGATGCGGTGCGTGAACTGGCGCGGGATCAGGCCTGCTCGCTGTGGCAGGCGGCGCAACTGCTCAGCCAGGGCGGATCCCTGCCGGCGCGCGCGCGCGGATTGCTCGCCGGTTTTCTCGCGCTCGCGGATGAGTTGGCTCGGCAGGCCCGGGAGCGGCCCTTGTTCGAGCAGGTGCATCAGGTCATTCAGCATTCAGGCCTCATCGATTACTACCGCAAGGAAAAGAGCGAGCAGGCCGAGACTCGGGTGGAAAACCTGGAAGAACTGGTCAATGCCGCCCGCCAGTTCGAAAACGAGGCGGAAGCGGACGAGGGCCTGAGCCGCCTCGACCAGTTCCTGGCCCACGCGGCGCTGGAAGCGGGTGAAAGCCAGGGCGATCCCTTCGAGGACTGCGTGCAGCTCATGAGCCTGCACTCCGCCAAAGGTTTGGAGTTCGATCTGGTGTTCATGGTGGGCCTTGAGGAAGGCTTATTTCCCAGCATGCAATCGCTGGAGGAAACCGGACGCCTGGAAGAGGAGCGGCGGCTCTGTTACGTGGGCATCACCCGCGCGCGCCGCCAGTTGTACATGACCCACGCGGAATCGCGCCGGCTCTACGGCAAGGAATCCTATCCCAGACCTTCGCGCTTCTTGCGCGAAATCCCCCCGGAACACGTTCAGGAGATACGCATGCGCGGCAACGTCAGCCGCCCCGTCGTCGCGGTGCCGCAGGCTGAGGGCGGTGCGGGTGGCTTCAAGCTGGGGCAGCGCGTCAGCCACGCCAAATTCGGCGAGGGTGTGATTCTGCAGGCAGAAGGCGACGGGGCCCAGGCCCGGGTGCAGGTCAATTTCGCCGACGCCGGGACCAAGTGGTTGATGCTGGCTTACGCCAACCTGCAGGCGATCTGAAACGCGCTTTTGTCGCCGCCAAACAGGGGCCTTGGCTCGTTGTAGCTGCGAGCCGACACTTTCGCTACACTGCGTGCGTCCGGCACTGGGCCGGTCTTATCAGATTCTGGAGGAAACGCGAATGAGCGAACCCGTTGTTGCGAAGAAAGGCCCTTACGGAATCGATCTGGAGCCTGGGAAATACTGGTGGTGCGCCTGCGGTCGTTCAGCCAACCAGCCTTTCTGCGACGGCTCCCACAAGGGAAGCCCGTTTTCCCCCGTTCCCTACGAGGTGACGGAAGCCAGGAAAGTCTGGTTCTGCGGCTGCAAACACACCAAGGATCAGCCCGTCTGCGACGGAACCCACGCCACACTCGAATAAACCCGCCTTGGAGCCGGGTTTCGCCGCTTCATTGAACCCGGCTCCAGCGCGCGGCCACCAGCTTGCCTCCCTCTACGGTCAGGTAATAGGTTTCCCGTTCCAGTTTGTATGTCCAGGTCTCGCGCTTGACCCAGTCGCTGCCGATCTGGCGTACGGCATCTTCCGACACGTGCAGCGGCTGCCCTAGATGCTCGAGGACTTTGCTCACCGGGTCCCCCTCGGAAATGATCTCGCCATCGGGCGCCCGGAAGCCACTGAGAAAAACGAAGAGAGCCGACACCATCAAAATCCGCCACATACCCAACCCCCGCTAAAAGTTCGTTTTAGAACCGCATGTGAGTTTAACCCGGTCGCCAACACGCCGCATTTTACCCATTCGTAACAAAGCACCGGCTGAAGCGCGCTGATTGCTGTCTTTGCGACAGTTGATTTTCCTGCCGGGTTCGCTGACACCCAATTATTTTCAATGCCTTGGACAGGATATTCGAAAACTGGTTTACATCTTGCAAACGACCCGGAAGACCGTTTTCAACTTGTCGGGAGTTTTTACAGATGTCGGTAGAACCTGGTTTTTTCGTGGACTGGAATGGCAACGCGCGCCGTACGGAGGACGCGGGCGGTGATTTTCGCGTCGAAGTAGACATGGTGGCACGCTATGTCGCCCTTTACTCCAAAGGCGGCTCCCTGATGCACGAAGCCACTTATTACAAGACGCTGGAAGCTATGGAGAAAAAGGGCATCAAGGCACCCCTTGTGGATGGATCGACGCCCTGGGGCATGAAAAACGAGTGGTGAGCCGCCCGACCCAAGTCCTCAATCGGCAGTTACCCCGCTCCCGAACTCGATGCGGACGCCCAACAAGGCCAAATAGCGCAGGAGCGTATGAATGAAGATGACGACTCCGGCCATCTCCAGTAACTCCTCGAGGGTACTGGCAATCACATAGCCGGGATTCTGTTCGGGCCTCTCCAATTCTTCGGCCAAGGCTCCGCCGATCATCTCCATACCAATGGCACCCGACAAATAGACAGTTCCGGCCAAAACCATGGGGACACTGATGTTCCTTGGCAACCGGGCAAGAAAGCGCAAGCAGAATATGCCGAATAGCAACACCACGGTGCCATAAGGGATGATCCAGGCGTAGTAAAAGGCGCCAGTGGTATTCAGCGCACTCCGCACCGGCTTTGCCAAACGCTCATGCAGCTCAAAAAGCTCGTCGGTTGCCAGGAAGAGGAACACCAACGCGAGAAAGGCCCAGAAAGCTAGGTGGCCGATGCGACCAAGCTTGGCCTCGGCGAAAGCCGTAATCGCCAGAAGACCCGCTGAAAGTGCCAGTGCAAGGCCCGAGTAGACGGAAGGTACATTGAATTCCTCGTCCAGATCGAACAGTGGAATCAGACCGTGCCAATAGGAATGGCCAAAGGCGAGCGCCGATATCTTACCGGCGATGTGCATCAATCCGAGAAAACACACGATGGCTGCGAGAAGCTTTGCTGCGTGTGTGGGGGAAATTTCAATACAAACCGGTGTCATCGACTCTGCGAAGCAGCTTCTAATCAGGATTGCTGCAGGACTTAACTTCAGGCCCGCGATTACATTGCGGAATTCATCCTGAAGGGAAAGAATAGCGCATCGACATCCGAATAGACACTCTTGGCGCTGACGGCCTCAAAGCATCAGGAACCTTGGTCTCCAGACAGGTTCTATACTGTCTCTGAAAATGTCGCTGGACCCGCCGCGATGCCTGTTCTCCTCGACTCCCTCCTGAAAACCGCCGGTACCGTCATTCTGGGCAAGGACCACCAGATCCGGCTTGCGGTCTGCTGTCTTCTGGCCAGAGGACACCTGCTCATCGAGGATGTTCCCGGGGTCGGCAAGACTGTGCTGTCCCACACCCTCGCCAACCTGCTCGGCCTCAAGTACCAGCGCATCCAGTTCACCAGCGATCTGCTGCCCGCCGATATCGTCGGTTCCTCGATCTACGATGGTCGCAACCATAGTTTTCGCTTCCAGCCCGGCCCCATCTTTCACCAGATGATCCTGGCGGACGAGATCAACCGTTCCACCCCAAAAGCGCAAAGCGCCCTGCTCGAGGCCATGGAGGAACGTCAGGTGACGGTGGAAGGGGAAACTCGGCCACTGCCCGAGCCTTTCTTCGTCATTGCCACACAGAATCCGAACACGCAGATCGGCACCTTCCCCCTGCCCGAATCTCAGCTGGACCGCTTCCTCATGCGCATCGAGCTTGGCTACCCTGACAGCCTGTCCGAGCGCGCCCTGCTCAAGGGTGAAGATCGCGGCACTCTGCTGGAACAGTTGAACCCCTGTCTCGACGAATCCCAACTGCACGATCTGATGGAGAGGGCCAAGCGTGTGCATGTCGCGGATGCGTTGATCGACTATGTGCAAGCCTTGATCCGCTACTCGCGCGAATCAGGTTCCTACCTCGCCGGATTGTCGCCGCGCGCGGGACTGGCTCTGCTCCATGCCGCCAAGGCGTGGGCTTTCATCGACCGCCGCGAATCGGTGCTGCCGGAAGACGTGCAAGCTGTGCTGCCGGCGGTGGCCGGACATCGGCTGCACCCGGTTGAAGCCGTATTGAACGCTGCCCGCGACTGCGTTACGCCCCTCCTGACCCAGGTGCCCATTCCCTGAGAGCCTCATGATGCGCCTGCGTGAACGGCTAGCGCTGAGCCGCTTCTTTCGCGGTGAAAATCCCGTCGAGGGGCCCATCATGCTGAACCAGCGGCGGGTCTTTATCCTTCCAAACCGTCGAGGCTTTGGACTGGCCGCGGTGCTGCTGGTCCAACTGCTGGTGGCCACCAACTACAGCAACAATCTGGCCTTCATTCTCAGCTTCCTGATGGTCAGTATCGCCGTGCTGGGCATACTTTACGGATTTCGCAATCTGGCTGGTCTGGAACTCAGCGCCGTGCGCGGCAAGGCCGTATTCGCCGGCGAACTGGCCCGATTCGATGTATACCTGTCCAACCCCTCCCGCTTTCCGCGCATCGCCCTGCAGTTGCAAACCGCCTCGATCGATCCCGTCACGACCGATGTCCCGGCGATGTCCAATGCGCGTATCCGGCTGGCGGTGCCCGCTCCGCGACGAGGAAGGATGCGCCTGCCCAGGGTGACGGTATCCAGCCGCTTTCCCCTGGGGCTGTTCCGATCGTGGTCACCCAATAATCTGGCGGTGGAAATACTGGTCTACCCGCGCCCCGCCAAGGCCGGCATGCCGTTCCCCGAAACCGCTTGGGGCAAGGGCACGCAGCTCAGCGAAGCTGATGATTTTCGCGGCTTTCAGAGCTACCAACCGGGCGACCCGCTGCGCCGCATTCACTGGAAGGGGGTCGCCAAAGGTCAGGGCGTGCACGTGAAAGCCTATGAAAATGCCAGAAACGGGGAATTGCTTCTGGATTTTTCCACGGTGGCAGGCTCCGTGGAAGAACGTCTGAGCCAGCTATGCCGATGGATACTGGAAGCGGAACAGGCCGGTCTGCGCTACACCCTGCGGCTTCCCCACCTGACCGTGCCGGCCAGCTTGGGTTCGGCGCATCGCTTGCGTTGCCTGGAAGTTTTGGCCCTGTTTCCTGCATGAACCCCTCGGAATTTTCCGTCGAAGCCAACCGCCGCAGCATCGAACTGCTGACCATCGCAGTGGCGCTGGTGGCGGCACCCCATGTATTCAACCTGGCAGCGCCCGTGATGGCGTTCTTCGCCAGCCTGGTGACGTGGCGGCTGGCCGCTGCGCACCGGATGCTGCAGCTGCCCGGACGCTGGGTTCTGCTGTTGGTGACCGTGGCGGGAGCCGCGCTCGTGTTCGGCGAGTACCACAAATTCTATGGGCGGGAAGCCGGAGCGGCCCTGTTCACCGTCGGCTTGGGGCTCAAGCTGATGGAGCTTCGAACTTATCGCGACGCTTACCTCGCGATCTTTCTGGCGTTCTTCGTTGCGGTTACGCAATATCTGTTTTCCCAAAGCATTCCCATGGCGCTGTATACGCTGATGGTCGCGGTCCTGCTGGTGACGACCTTGATCAGCCTCAACAGCACGCCCGATTTTACGCCGGCCCAACAACTGCGCATGGCGGGCTTGATGGTGCTGCAAGCGATGCCGCTTATGCTGCTGCTTTTCGTGCTGTTTCCAAGGATCCCGGGCCCTCTGTGGAAGCTTCCCGACGATGAACCGCGCGCCACCACGGGGCTGTCCGACACGATCGAGCCAGGTTCTATCGGAAAGCTGGGTTTGTCGCTGGAACTGGCATTCAGGGCGCGGTTCGATGGTCAGCCGCCTCCACCCCAACTGCGTTATTGGCGGGGTCCGGTTTTCTGGCAGACCGACGGGCGGCGCTGGGTGCTATCACGGGAGCCCCTTAAAGACACCAGTCCCCAGATCGTCATGTCGGGGCCGGCCGTGCGCTACTCCGTAATTCTCGAGCCCAGTCAGCAGCGTTGGGTTTTCGCCCTGGACCTGCCCAACGAGTTTCCGTCAGATATCAAACGCAGCGCGGAATTCGTCCTTCATGATCGCAACAAGATCACGGAACGCCGGCAATTTCGACTGGCCTCCCACACGCAGTATTCCACGGGTCCCCTGAGCGAAACGGAAAAAGAACGTGGCACGCAATTGCCAGACCACATCGATCCGCAGCTGGCCGAACTGATTCATGATTGGAGAAAGTCCAGTCCTGGCGACCGAGATTTGGTAAATCGCGCCCTGGCGTATTTCCGGCAGCAGCCCTTTTACTACACGCTGAACCCACCGCTCACCACGGGAGATCCGGTAGCCAGCTTTCTGTTCGACACCCGCAAGGGATTCTGCGAGCACTACGCCACCGCCTTCGTGATTCTCATGCGCCTGGCGGGCGTACCGGCACGGGTGGTCACCGGGTATCAGGGCGGGCTCTGGAATCCCGTGGGGCGATTCATCGAAGTCCGCCAGGCCGATGCCCATGCCTGGGCCGAGGTCTGGCTGGAAGAAACGGGCTGGACCCGAATCGACCCCACCGCGGCCGTAGCGCCGGAGCGTATCGAGTTTGGCCTGGATGTGGACACGCAGGTAGCCGCCGGCGAGATCCGCTTCAACCCGTTCGGCTCCCGCTCAGGGGAAGGTCAGTTTGATTTGGGATCCGCGCTCCAGCAAGCTCGGCTGCTTTGGAACAGCCTCGACTATCAATGGAACCTTTGGGTCTTGAGCTACGGCCCGCAGAACCAAGACAACCTGCTTCGCTTGCTGGGCATCGCTGACTGGCGCGGTCTCGCCGGGTGGCTTGCGATCCTTGGTGGCTTACCGCTGCTGGCACTTGCCCTGCTGATTATTCCACGCCGCGTCAGAACCCATGACCCGGTGCAAATCGCTTATGGGAAGTTCCTGAAAAAACTGGCCAGGCGGGGCTTCGAAAAGCGCCCGGCGGAGGGCGCTTCGAGCTTTTGCCAGCGCGTTAGCCCCTTCTTTCCCGAACACGCCGAGCAGTTCCGCCGCATCACCGACCTCTTCCAGGTTCTTCGATACGGACGGCCCGCTTCGCTCCAGACCCTCAAATCACTGCGGAAATTGGTACGTCAACTCTCCCTGTGACCCTGGAAAAGCCTGTGGATGGAGACTCACCACTACCTGGACAAGGATGACCAGGCTGTTTATCCACAGGTTCAGCAGCCGCCAATTGGGCGTATTCCACAGACTAGAATTTATACAAGATAATGAATTATAAATAAATAATCCATTTGTTCAGCGATTTTCGGCAACTAGTTACAAGCGTTAATTTCTTTTTTATCTTGTTTTAATCAGGTAGCCGGTGGAACGATTTTCTCGACCTTCAGTACCAAGCCTTCGACACCGACGATCTTGACCCGGCTACCCTCAGGGCAATCATCGCCCTGGATTTTCCACAGGGAGTCGTCCACCCGTATCTTCCCGAAATTGTTGACGATGGGATGTTCCAGAACGAACACCCTTCCGACGAATTGCGCAGTCCGCTGGTTGAGCAGGGGCTGTTCGCTCTTGATGGGATTTGTCTTGTAGAAACGTCGTGCCAACACGATGCTGACGACCGCGAGCACAGAGAAGGCGATCAACTGGCCTTCCAGCGACATGGCAGGCATGAGCCAGAGCAAGGCTCCGGTGACAAATGCGGCCTCCGCCATCCAAAGAAAGAACATGCCTGGAGCCAAGAGCTCCACGATGAGCAGCAAGGCGGCGAATGCCCACCAGTGCCAGAAGACGATCTGCACGAGCCACATGGCTAGGCGTCCGGCTTCTTGTCAAATAGATGCCGGGTCAGTTCTCCGATTCCTCCCAGGGCACCGATCAGGCTGCTGGCCTCCAAAGGCATCATTACCACCTTGTTGCTCGGCCCAGAAGCGATATTCTGTAAGGCTTCCACGTATTTCTGCGCCACAAAGTAGTTGATGGCCTGGACATCACCTTTGGCGATGGCTTCGGAGACCATCAAGGTGGCTTTGGCTTCCGCCTCTGCCAGGCGCTCTCGGGCATCGGCATCTCGGAATGCGGCTTCCTTGCGACCTTCCGCCTCCAGAATGGCCGCTTGCTTCTGGCCTTCCGCCTTCAGAACTTCTGCCTGCCGCAAACCTTCCGCTTCCAGGATGGCGGCGCGCTTGTCGCGCTCGGCCTTCATCTGCCTGGCCATGGCGTCCACGAGGTGTTGGGGCGGGGCAATGTCCTTTATCTCGATGCGGGTTACCTTGACACCCCAAGGCGTGGTCGCTTCATCCACCACCGTCAGCAGGCGTATGTTGATTTCGTCGCGCTTGGAAAGGAGTTCGTCAAGATCCATGGAACCCATGACGGTTCGGATGTTGGTCATGGTCAACTGGTTGATGGCCAGATGCAGATTGCTGACTTCATAGGCGGCCTTGGCGGCGTCGATGATCTGGAAAAACACCACGCCGTCCACACGGACCATGGCATTGTCCTTGGTGATCACTTCCTGGGAGGGTACGTCGAGAACCTGCTCCATCATGTTAAGACGAGCGCCGATCTGGTCTATGACCGGCATGATGATGTTCAGGCCAGGTTTCAGGCTCGCGGTGTATTTGCCAAAGCGTTCGACCGTGAACTCCCTGCCCTGTGGCACGAACTTGACGCTCATCACCACTAGCACGATGGAAAGTCCGAAAAGGAAAAGCACAAAGAGCGAGAAGCCGGTCATGGCGGGAACCCCCTGGTGGTGATAGTCCGATAGGCAAAACGCTGTTGAGGCAAGGCTTTGCTGGCGTTCAGATTAGCTCTTGATCCAGGTTTTCAACAGTGCCATCAATAAAATTGGTTTAGAAAAAGCTTTATGACTTTTATTAGTCGGTGACGTTTCCGGTATAAGCACGAAATATTTCTATATTTCAAAGCAATATGAATAGACAATGATGTGAGCAGGCATAGGGCTGCTGTGTGGGGAGGCTGTGGATAACGTAGGCACTTGGTTTTTCGCACGGCGGCAGTACAGGTTTTCCACATGCTTGTCCGGCTTTTCGAGGTCAAGTGGTGTTCCAATGCGGTGTTTTGATTTGAGGCGTTGAGGAGGCATGGAATGTTTGAAGTCGCTGAATTGAAGAGCAAGATTGCCAAACAGGAATACGACGGCGAAATCGCGCAGCTCCGCAACGAACTGCTGGAAATGCAGGAGCGGCTTGAATCCTCGGGGACGTCCGTCGTCATCCTGATCGCCGGTGTCGACGGTTCAGGTAAAGGCGATGTACTCAACAAGCTCAATGAATGGTTGGACCCGCGCTTCATGCGCACCCATGCCTTCGGTATGCCATCGGATGAGGAATCCGAGCGCCCGCATCACTGGCGTTACTGGATGACTTTGCCGCCGAAGGGGCGAATCGGCATCTACGCTGTCGGGTGGTATGGCCCACCCATGGCCAACCGGATCCGAGAGAAACTGGACAACGCGCAGTTGGATGCGGAGCTCGTGCATATCAATAAGCTGGAAAGGGAACTCACCGATGACGGCGCACTGATCATCAAGTGCTGGCTGCATCTGTCCAAAAAGCAACAAAAGCATTTGCTGGAAAAGCTGGAGGAGAATCCGGAAACTCGCTGGCGCGTGACGGAGACCGACAAGAAGCACTTGAAGTTGTACAAAAAGTTCATTGGTATCGCCGAGCGCGTCTTGCGTGAGACCAGCACCGGCGAAGCGCCCTGGCTGATCATCAACGGTTACGATCCCCACTACCGGCGGCTGACTATCGCCAGGCACCTGATCGAGCGGGTGAATGCGAGATTAACGGCGGCTCAGGACGGCGAACCGAGGCAGACTAATCCTCAACCTTTCGTAGGAACCGGCGCCAATCTGCTTGATTCCCTCGATCTGGACCAGAAGCTCGAAAAGCCGGTCTACCAGGAGCAATTGGCTCTGCACCAGGGGCGAATCAACCAACTGACCCGGATGGCGCGGCAAAAAAAGCGTTCCACAATTCTCGTATTCGAAGGTTGGGACGCAGCAGGGAAAGGCGGAGTCATCCGGCGTATCACCCAGGCGATGGATGCGCGGCTCTACCGGGTCATCCCCATCGCTGCGCCTACCGACGAAGAAAAGTCCCATCATTACCTGTGGCGCTTCTGGCGGCATTTGCCGCGGGATGGCAACGTAACCATCTACGATCGTAGCTGGTACGGTAGGGTACTGGTTGAGCGGGTGGAAAACTTCGCGAGGCCGGACGAATGGATGCGCGCGTATTCGGAAATCAACGATTTTGAGGAAGAATTAACCGATCATGGCATCATCCTACTGAAGTTCTGGATGCACATCAGCCAGGACGAGCAACTGCGGCGATTCAAGCTCCGGGAGAAGACCAGCTACAAGCGTTACAAGATCACCGATGAGGATTACCGTAACCGGGATCGATGGGATCAATACGAAGCTGCCGTGAACGAGATGATCACACGTACCAGTACCGAATTCGCACCCTGGCGGCTGGTGGAAGCCAATGACAAGAATTTCGCGCGGATTCGCGTTCTGCGTTCCCTTTGCGAGACATATGATATGTAGAAGTCGCGACCTGATCTGACAGTTACCCGTTTTGGGTGCGCTGGGTTGTCAGATCAGATTCAACTGACCGACTTTCTGGTTCCACACCTCCTTTCCAGCGTGAAGCGTTTGTAGGGGAGTGCGACCGCAACACATCTTACCCTGATGGGTTCGCTCCTGGTTATAGTGCTCGATCCAGGCATCCAGGTCGGCCTGCAGTTCGTCCACGGAGAGATAAAGCTTCTTGCGGAAAGCGACCTGATAAAACTCCTGCAACAGGGTTTTATGGAAGCGTTCG
>NZ_JYNS01000022.1 GCF_000934725.1 Methyloterricola oryzae | reverse complement strand
ATCTACCTGCGCAGCCGCACCCCCAGTTCCCTCGACGTCAAGACTCCCTTCATCAACGCCGCCATCAAGGGCACCGAGTTCCTGGTCGCCAGCGGCGAGGCCGAAGGCCAGGTCACTGTCTTCGAAGGCCGGGTCGAGGCCTCCAACCCCAAGGGCTCGGTGACCCTCGACTCCGGACAGACCGCCACCGCTCAGGCCGGACAGGCACCGCTGCGCAAGATTGTCATCGCCCCCGAGGACGCCGTGCAGTGGGCGCTGTACTATCCGCCCCTGATCGACCTGGCCACCCTGCGCAAGGCCGCGGCAGACCCCGCCGTCAAGCGCGCCGCATCCCTTTACCTCGCCGGCGACAGCCTCGGCGCCCTGCGCGAGTTGGAAGCCGACGGCAGCGCCCATGTGGCATTGCGCGCCTCCCTGCTGCTGAGCCTAGGCCGCCTCGACGAGGCCCAGCCCCTGATCGCCCAGATTCCCAAGGCCGAATTGGGCCAAGCCCAAGCCCTGCGCTCTGTCATCGCCCTGACCCGCGGCGATAGACACCAGGCCCTGCTCCTGGCTGAGCAGGCCACCCAGGCACAGCCCGCCTCGCCCGTGCCCTGGACCGCCCTGTCCTATGTCCGTCAGGCCCAGTTCGATCTGCCGGGCGCCCTTGCCGCCGCGCAAAAGGCCGCCGAACTCGCCCCCGACAACGGCCTGGTCCAAACCCGGCTGGCGGAACTGCTGGACGCCACCGGCGACCGTCGTGGCGCTCACAAGGCCGCGCAGCGCGCCACCGAACTGAATCCGGCCCTCGCCCGCGGCTGGACCCTGCTCGGCTTCACCCAACTGGCCGACCTGGATAGTGATGCCGCGCAAACCAGCTTCGACACCGCCCTGAGGACCGATCCCAGCGACCCCCTGGCCCATTTCGGGCGGGGCTTGACACAGATTCGAGGGGGAGAACTGGAAGCCGGCACTGCGGAACTCGAACTCGCCGCCAGCCTTGATCCCAACGACAGCCTTACCCGCAGCTATGTGGGCAAAGCCTACTACGAGCAGAAGCGCTCCAAGCCCGCCCAGGGCCAGTACGACCTGGCCAAGCAATACGACCCCAAGGACCCCACCCCCTGGTTCTACGACGCCATCAAGAAACAGGCGGAAAATCGGCCGGTGGAAGCCATCGCCGACCTTCAGCACGCGATCGAACTGAACCATGACCGGGCCGTCTACCGTTCCCGGCAGATGCTCGACAGCGACCTCGCCGCCCGGGGAGCCGCCATCGGGCGCATTTACAACGAGCTGGGGTTCGCGCCCCGTGGGCTGGTGGAAAGCTGGAAGGCATTAGCCGCAGATCCGGGGGACTATAGCTCGCACCGTCTGCTGTCCGACTCCTATTCAGCGCTCCCCCGCCATGACTTCGCGCGGGCCAGCGAGTTGCTGCAATCCCAGCTCCTGCAGCCCATCAACATCACGCCGGTGCAGCCACGGCTGGCCGAAAGCAGCCTGTTTTTGATCGGCAACCTGGGACCCTCCGCCCTGTCGCTCAACGAATTCAACCCCCTCTTCGACCGTAACGGCTTTGCCACCCTGGTGTCCGGCCTGGTGGGCAGCCAGGACACCTATGGTGACGAAGTGGTGCATTCGGGCATCTGGGACAACTGGTCCTACAGTTTGGGCCAGATGCATTACCAAACCGGAGGTTATCGGAAGAACAACGACATCGACGCCAACCTCTACAACGCCTTCGTGCAGGGTCGCATCACCCCCGATTTCGGCGTCCAGGCCGAGTACCGCCACCGTGACCTGGAATACGGCGACCTGAGCTCCGAACTTTTGCCGATTTCAGAAGACTTGCGGCCGTTCCTCGAGCCGCTTCGGGAAAATCAGCGTCGGCAATCCAGTAACGACCTCTATCGAATTGGTTTCAATTGGGCTGCGACGGAGCACTCCAAATTCCTCGGATCCTTCGTCCATCTGGAAAATTCAGGCTCGTTCCGGCAGGGGCCCTATTCCGTGGTAGAACCCGGAAAGGCTGCGCCGACCTTTTTCCCGGCATCGGTGGACGACCATTTCGTCCGCGGGAATAGCGGTGAAATCCAGCACCGTTATGGGCGCGAGGGCTTCAACTCGATTCTGGGTGGCGGATACGGGCAAATCGACTTCAACGACGATGCCGTCTCATTTTCCCGGCAGCAGCAAGGCAATGGCTATTGGTACGGTATTTTGCGCGCCCCGTCCGAGGTGAGCTGGACTTTCGGTGCCAGCGCCGATTTCATGGACGACTCTCTCGACAACGAAACACGGCGTAGTTTCAATCCCAAGGGCGGCATCCTCTGGAACATCACCCCGGACACGACCCTAAGGGCCGCCGCCTTTCGCACCCAGAAGCGCTTCCTGTTTGCTGGACAGACCCTGGAGCCGACCCAGTTGGCCGGCTTCAACCAGTTTTACGATGATCCGAATGGCACCCGCGCCGACCGCTACGGCATAGGCCTGGACCAGCGCTTCACGCCCACCCTGAACGGGGGCGCCGAACTTTCCGAACGGCAATTGCAGGTGCCCTCCCTGGGAGCAGATTACCAAAGTTGGCGTGAAACCCAGTACCGCGGCTACCTTTTGTGGACACCCGCGTCTCAATGGGCAACGACTCTGGAGTATTACCGCGAGGATTTTGCCAATCTGGAATCAATAGATCAGGGTGGCCCCAGGGACACCCAGACCCAGTACATTCCCGCCAGCGTCGCCTATTTCGACCCCACGGGCTGGTTCACCCGGTTGCGGGCGACCCATTACCATCAGCGGGTCTCCGACGGCAGTCGCAGTGGCTCAGATGATGCCGTTTTTCTAGACTTGGGACTTGGTTACCGATTCCCGAGACGTCTCGGTCTGCTCGAAGTGCAGCTCCAGAACCTGCTGGACCAGCACTACCGCTACGAAGCCTACGGGCTCAGAGCAGATCCGAGTAATTTGAACGGCGGCATACCATCCGGCCTGCCTTTTGCGCCCGACTTTTCCGTGTCTGCCCGATTTACCCTGGCATTTTGAGTTTGCTCGTTTTTACCCACCACGAGGTCCGCCATGTACGTGATAGAAAGGTATCGTTATGTGCTGTTTGGTTGCTTAGCCGTTGTGAGCGTTCTCGCCTTCGTCGGAACCAGGACCCCATCCCCGACTGGCTCGACGGCAAGCCTGGAGCAAACCTCCGAAGTCACCGACGAGACGACGCTCGGGAATTGCGGCAAATGCCGCTCCTACAGCGGATCCATGGTGGACTGCGACAAACCCACACAGCGCTACACCTGCGCTTCCAAGGCCAGCGCCTGCAGCACCGTGTGCCAGTGACCCGCGCTTCCAAGGTCCACGCGCGGCGATGATCAGGCGCACCCTGTCTTACCGGTAAACACGTTCCGACAGAAAAACCGGTAATATTTCACAAAACCCCGGGTAACCCGGGACTGAATCGCCGCGCCCCTTCCCCTAATCTGTTCCCCAGGTAGCCCGAGAGTTGCACGTATGCGCTTGCCGGGCTCACGACCGACCGGGACAGAACCATGAAACCGAACATCCTTTTATTCGTCGTACTCATACTGATCAGCTCCTTGCTCTTCCTCAGCCTGCCCGAGGAGGGGTCCTATAGCACCGCGCAATCGGATGGCCAAGCCGGGCAGTCGCGCGAAGCTTCGGCGGAATTGCAGCGCATGCGTAGCGATTACGCCAAACTGTTGCAGGAGATGGCTCTATTGCGTGCCCGCATGGAGCAAAGAGCGGTGACAAACATCGAGAGCCACAAGGCATCGGTCCCCGTGGAAACCACCGACGACGGCAGCGCGCCCGGGGTCACCATCTATCTGGACACATCAAAGTTGCCCGCTGAATCAAACCAGAGCCAGGAATGGACAGCGGTAGGCTTTCACGACGCAGGGCGCGCGCCGGACGGATCCAAGCAGGCCGTCCTCTCCATTACCAAACTGACCCGTCCGGCCGGCAGCCAGCAACCGCAGACATCTGAAACCGTCCGGACTATCCCGGTTTCCCACTGGCAATAGGCGAGCACAACCCATCGTAACCTGCTCACCCCCGATCGGATTTGCAGCAAGGGCCTCGGAGCGGTAGGCTACTCGCTTGATCTTGTCAGGAGGTGACGTCGATGACCAAGCCTTGGCTGGAAGAATTGAGCTGCGCGACCCATTGCTCTCGCTGCCAACGCAGACTGCAGAGCGCCGACCTGAGGATCCTGTCGGTGTACGATCACCACGCCATCTGCATGCAGTGCAAGAATGACGAGGAATCCCGCGACGACTATCAGGAAACCTCCAAAAGTATCGCCGAGCAGTGTCTGATCAACTCGGAATCGGGCATCGGCGACCCGCGCGGGTACTGTTACCATCACTTCTACCCCTACCAGTGCGCATCGCCGCGGTAGACGCGCCTATCCAAGCGTTGGTCGGGGCCATCACCCGCTTTATCTGCGCTGGATCGTACACGGCGCTCTGCGTGACGGTCACCGCGTCATCATCGCTACTGAAGCAAGGTGTTTGGGGCGCCCCATCATGGCGGTGTTGAGCCATGCCCATCCGGAGTTTGGCTGGGTACTCTAAGACCAGGCTTCCCGCCGCCATGGCAATGAGGGCAAGCCGTGGAGAGTGTGGCGGTCTCTTCTGGCCTATCACCACAGGCTTGAAGTGCTTTACCGGATGGCCGTCGCGTTGCATCGGATAGACGAAGTCCTCGAACCTTACCTTGCTGTGGTTTCAAAAGCCTGGCGCTGTTGGGCTCTCCTTTCTCGTCCACCCCATGGTCAGGGATCGTTCTGAACGTACCCGTGGCAGACTGTCGTAGGCTGGCGGATTCGGCGCAACGGCGTGGGCTTCGAGGACCCGAACCCCGAGAAAATCAGCTCGGCCTTGGCGCGGGTCATCCTCGAGCCGGGACGCTTTGTTGACGCGCTGCGCGCCGGGCGACTCAGGGAACGACACGCCATCGAGCATGCCCAGGATCTGCTCTTATTGCTGAACCTTTGAACCTGGGCTCCGTCAAACCGGGCAGGAAAACCATGAAAAGGGGATGAACCGGCGAGTGGATTTCACAACGTGATTTACTCCTGCCGGCGAACATGTTAAGAAATACCCGCTGCACCAAGAACACCAGCGCCTGTTGAGGCGCTGCGGTCGGCATCCGGGGAAGTTTCCCGAAGGTGCCGGGAGGAAACGCAAGAACGGGAACCATGCTGATGGATCCGAACACTGCTGCACCGCCCGAACTCTGGCCTCTGGTCGCGTATTTTCTTGCCGTCTGCGTCGTGGTCGGCGTCATGCTCGGCGCTTCCGCCCTACTTGGCGAACGCAGCCGCCGGCCTACCACAGCAACCCTTTCGCCCTTCGAATCCGGCATCGTCGCCATTGGCAGCCCTCAGCTGCGCTTCTCCGTCAGTTTCTACCTGGTCGCCATCTTCTTCGTCATCTTCGATATCGAGGCGGTCTTCATCTTCGCCTGGGCCATCGCCTTCCGCGAGAGCGGCTGGGCCGGCTACATCGAAATCCTGGTGTTCATCGCCGTGCTCGTGGCGGCGCTGGCGTATCTGTGGCTGCTGGGCGCGCTGGATTGGCGCACCGCCCGGCAAAAGGCCACCGCTCCGAAAATTCCCTGGTAAGGACCGATTGCCCATGCGCTGGACCCTGACACCGGCCGATCAGGCCCCGAACCCCAGACCGGGGCAGACCACCTACGACGAGGCGATCCGCCGCAACGTGATGTTCGCCCGACTGGAGGACCTCATCGCCTGGGGCCGCAAAAACTCCATCTGGCCGTTCAACTTCGGCCTCTCCTGCTGCTACGTGGAAATGGCGACCGCCTTCACCAGCCGCTTCGACATTGCCCGCTTCGGTTCCGAAGTGATCCGCGCCACTCCCCGCCAGGCCGATCTGATGGTCATCTCCGGCACCGTATTCCGCAAGATGGCGCCAGTGGTGAAGCAGCTGTACGATCAGTTGCTGGAGCCGAAATGGGTGATCTCCATGGGTTCCTGCGCCAATTCCGGCGGCATGTACGATATCTACAGCGTGGTGCAGGGGGCGGACAAGTTCCTGCCGGTGGACGTTTATGTGCCCGGCTGCCCGCCGCGACCCGAGGCCCTGCTGGAAGGGTTGATGATGCTGCAGGAATCGGTGGGCAAGGAACGGCGCCCCTTGAGCTGGGTGGTCGGTCCCCAGGGCATCGAAAAACCGCAGCCCGTCAGCCGGCGAGACCTGAAGCAGCCGGACCGGGTGCAGGCCACCGAGCTGCGCGACCCTTTCCATCTGAAATAGCGCGAGAATGCCGATGGCCGCGGTCATGCAACAACCAGCAGGCGTGGAACCCATCGAGCAGGCCTTGCATGCGCGTTTCGGCGCGAACAGCATCTACCGGCAATTCACCGCCGACGGCATACCGACCTTCTGGGTGGAACGGGATCAACTGTGCCCGGTGCTGAGCTTCCTCAAGGAGCAGGTGCCGCAGCCCTATCCGCTTCTGCTCGATCTGACAGGGGTGGACGAGCGCACCCGCAGCCATCGAGAGGGCTTGCCGCCCAGCGATTTCACCGTCGTCTATCACCTGCTGTCCTTCCAGCGCAATGAGGATCTGCGGCTGAAGCTGGCCCTCACCGGCGACGAGCCTGCCGCGCCTTCCATCACCGGCATCTGGCCCATGGCCAATTGGTACGAGCGCGAGGTGTTCGACCTGTTCGGCATCCGCTTCGAGGGACACCCGAACCTGCGCCGCATCATCATGCCGCCGACCTGGAAGGGCCATCCGTTGCGCAAGGACCATCCCGCCCGCGCCACCGAACTGGAGCCCTACAGCCTGAGTGACGACGCCCGCGACTTCGAGCAGGACGCCCTGCGCTTCGTGCCGGAGGAATGGGGCATGCAGCGGGAGAGCGAGAACAGCGACTTCCTCTTTCTCAACCTGGGCCCCAACCACCCCAGCGTGCATGGTGTATTCCGCATCGCCCTGCAACTGGACGGCGAGGAGATCATCGACGCCGTGCCCGACATCGGCTACCACCACCGCGGCGCGGAAAAGATGGGCGAGCGCCAGTCCTGGCACACCTACATTCCCTACACGGACCGGGTGGATTACCTGGGCGGGTCCATGAACAACCTGCCCTATGTCATGGCGGTGGAAAGGCTCGCCGGCATCCAGGTGCCCGAGCGCGCCCAGGTGATCCGGGTGATGATCTCCGAGTTCTATCGTATCGCCAGCCATTTGCTGTTCTACGGCACCTTCGCCCAGGACGTGGGACAGATGTCGCCGATCTTCTACATGTTCATCGACCGGGAGAAAGTGTTCGCCATCATCGAATCCTTCACCGGCGCTCGCATGCACTCCAGCTTCTTCCGCATCGGCGGCGTCGCCCTGGACCTGCCGGAAGGCTGGGACAGGCTGATCCGGGAATTCATCGCCTATTTCCCGGCGCGCCTGGACGAATACGACCGCACAGTGATGAAGAACAAGCTGATCCAGCGCCGCACCATGGGTGTGGGCGCCTATACCACGGGAGAGGCCATCGAATGGGGCGTCACGGGGGCGGGCCTTCGCGCCACCGGCATGGGCTGGGACTACCGCAGGGCGCGGCCTTATTCCGGCTACGAACGCTTCGAGTTCGACATTCCGACCGCAACCAAGGGCGATTGCTACGACCGCTGCGCTGTGCGCGTCGAGGAAATGCGGCAGAGCCTGCGCATCATCGAGCAGTGCGTGAACAATATGCCGGAAGGGCCCTACAAGGCCCACCACCCGCTCACCACGCCGCCGCCCAAGGAAAGGACCATGCACGACATCGAGACCCTGATCCAGCATTTCGTGAACGTCAGCTGGGGGCCGGTAATCCCGCCGGGCGAGGCGGCTATGACCATCGAGGCCACCAAAGGCCTCAACAGCTATTACCTGACCTCCGACGGAGGCACCATGTCCTACCGCACGCGCATCCGCACGCCGTCGTTCCCGCACCTGCAGATGATCCCCCTGATGAGCCGGGGCATGATGGTGGCGGACCTGATCGCCATTCTGGCCAGCATCGATTTTGTCATGGCGGACGTGGACCGATGACATGAACCTGACAGCAGAGGAAATCGAAGCCATCCGCGCCGAAGCCGCCCACTACGAGCAGGCCTCCGCCGCCTCCATCGAGGCGCTGAAGATCGTTCAGGCCCATCGCGGCTGGGTTTCCGACGAGAACCTGGCGGATATCGCCGAACTTTTGGGCATGTCGCCGGCGCAACTGGACGGCGTGGCCACCTTCTACAACCTGATCTACCGCCGGCCGGTGGGGCGCAAGGTGATCCACTATTGCAACAGCGTGAGCTGCTGGATGCTGGGGGCCGAGGACCATCGCGAGTACCTGCAGCAGAAGCTCGGCGTCAAGCTGGGCGAAACCACCGCCGACGGCGAATTCACCCTGCTGCCCATCGTCTGCCTGGGCGCCTGCGACAAGGCGCCGGTGATGATGGTGGGCGATGAAACCCATATGAATGTGGACCGCGCCGCCATCGACCGTATCGTTTCGACCAGGGGGGGAAGCTGATGGGCAAGCCCCTGACCCGGAATATCAAGCCCGACGGCACCGCCGCCAGCCTTAAGGAATGCATCAAGTCCGGCGGCTACGAAGGCCTGCGCAAGGCTCTCAAGGACTACCAGCCGGAAGAAGTCCAGCACCTGGTCAAGGACGCGGGCCTGAGGGGGCGCGGCGGGGCCGGGTTCCCCACCGGCGTGAAATGGAGTTTCGTGCCCATGGGCGAGAACACGCCCAAGACCAAGTACCTGGTGGTCAACGGCGACGAAATGGAGCCGGGCACCTTCAAGGATCGGTTGCTGATCGAAGGCGACCCGCACCAGTTGGTCGAGGGCGTGGCGGTCAGCGCCTATGCCATCCAGGCCTCCACCGCCTATATCTTCCTGCGCGGCGAATACCACCTGGGCGCCGCCCGGCTGCGCCAGGCCATCGCCGAGGCGCACGCGGCTGGCTACCTCGGGACGAACATTCTGGGCTCGGACTTCAGCCTGGAGGTGCATTTGCACACCAGCGCCGGGCGCTACATTTGCGGCGAGGAGACCGCCCTGATCAATTCCCTGGAAGGCAAGCGCGCCAACCCCCGGGCCAAGCCGCCCTTCCCGCAGGTGTCGGGCCTCTGGGGCAAGCCCACCATCGTCAACAACGTGGAAACCCTGTGCAACGTGCCCCACATCGTCCATTACGGAGCGGAGTGGTTCAAGGGCCTGAGCCGTGGCCCCGACGCCGGCACCAAGCTCTACGGCGTGAGTGGCCGGGTCAAGCGGCCCGGCGCCTGGGAGCTGCCCATGGGCGTCACCGCGCGCGAGATCATCGAGGAACACGCCGGCGGCATGCAGGACGGCTACAAGCTGCGCGGCTTCCTGCCGGGCGGCGCTTCCACCGACTTCCTGCTGCCGGAACATCTGGACGTGCCCATGGACTACGGCTCCATCGGCAAGTGCGGCAGCCGCCTGGGCACCGGCACCATGATCCTGCTCGACGACCAGACCTGCCCGGTGCGCATGGTGCTGAACCTGGAACAGTTCTTTGCCCAGGAATCCTGTGGCTGGTGCACTCCCTGCCGCGACGGCCTGCCCTGGACCGTCAGCCTGCTGCAGGGCCTGGTGGATGGCCGGGGCCGGCCCGAGGACCTGGCCACCCTGGAGCGGCTGTGCGGGTTTCTCGGCCCCGGCAACACCTTCTGCGCCCTCGCGCCGGGCGCCATGGAGCCGCTGCAGAGCGCGCTCAAACATTTCCGCAGCGATTTCGAAGCCTATCTGCCCCGCGTCGCCGCCGCCGGAGCCGCCCATGCCTGAGCAGACCACCGCAAAATCCCAGGCCCAGGCCCAAACTCAGGAGGGGGGCGTGCGGGTCCAGATCGATGGCCAGGAGTACACGGTCAAGAGCGGCGACAACCTGCTCAAGGCCTGCCTGGAACTGGGCCTGAATCTCCCTTATTTCTGCTGGCACCCCGCCCTGGGGTCGGTGGGCGCCTGCCGCCAGTGCGCCGTCATCCAGTATCAAAACGCCGAGGACACCCGCGGCCGCATCGTCATGGGCTGCATGACCCCGGTCACGGAAGGCATGCGCGTCTCCCTCAAGAGTCCCGAGGCGGTGGACTTCCGCGGCGAAATCATCGAGCTGCTGATGACCAACCACCCCCATGACTGCCCGGTCTGCGAGGAAGGCGGCGAGTGCCATTTGCAGGACATGACCGAAATGTCCGGCCACACCTTCCGCCGGTTCCGCGGCCATAAACGCACCCACCGCAATCAGGATCTGGGGCCCTTCATCAATCACGAGATGAACCGCTGCATCGCCTGCTACCGCTGCGTGCGCTACTACCAGGATTACGCCGGCGGCGATGACCTGCAGGTGTTCGCCTCCCACAATCACGTCTATTTCGGCCGCCACGAGGACGGCACCCTGGAGAACGAGTTCAGCGGCAACCTGGTGGAGGTCTGCCCCACCGGCGTGTTCACCGACAAGACCTTCAGCGCCCACTACGCGCGCAAATGGGATCTGCAGTCCGCCCCATCGGTCTGCGTGCACTGCGCGGTGGGCTGCAACACCAGCCCGGGCGAGCGCTACGGCAGCCTGCGCCGCATCGTCAACCGCTACCACGGCCAGGTGAACGGCTATTTCCTCTGCGACCGCGGCCGCTTCGGCTACGACTTCGTCAACAGCGCCAAGCGCCTGCGCCGCGCCACGGTGCGCAGCCAGCCGCCGCTGGATGGGCAGGGCGCGCGCAACCTGTTCGGGCGCATGCTCACCAAGGCGCGCAAGGCCATCGGCATCGGTTCGCCCCGCGCCAGCCTGGAGGCCAACTTCGCCCTACGCGATCTGGTGGGAGCGGAGAACTTCTACGCCGGTGTCAGCGCCACCGAGCACGCACAGATGCGCTCGCTGCTGGAGATCCTGCGCGGCAAGCCGCTGCGCCTGGCCTCCATCCACAATGCCGAGCAGGCCGATGCGGTCCTGGTTCTGGGCGAAGATCCGACACAAACCGCGCCGCGTCTGGCCCTGGCCCTGCGCCAAGCCGTTCGTGGACGCGCCCTGGAAATTGCCGATCAACTGCGCATACCCCGCTGGCAGGACGCTGCCGTGCGCAACGCAGCCCAACAGGAACGCAGCCCGCTGTTCGTGGCAAGCCCCGCGCCGACGCGGCTGGACGACATCGCGCTCAAGACCCTGCGTGCAGCGCCGGGCGAACTGGCACGCTTCGCCTTCGCCGTGGCGCACGGCATCGACGCGGCGGCACCCGCCGTCCAGGGTCTGGATGATTCGATGCGCGCAGTGGCCGAAGTAGCGACGGAAGCCCTCGCCGGGGCGAAGCGCCCATTGATCGTCTTTGGCATCGCCAGCCCGGCCCTGCTGCAAGCCGCCGCGCAGATCGCCCAGGCCCTCGCCACGCGACTGGGCGCGGCCACCGATGTCCACGTCATGCTCCCTGAATGCAACAGCCTGGGGCTGGCCCTGCTGGAAGCCCATCCCCTGGAGCAGGCCTTTGCCGCCGTGTCTTCGGGTGCTGCCGACACCGTGGTGATCCTGGAGAACGATCTGTACCGGCGCGCAGCCCGGTCCGCCGTGGAAGGCCTGTTCGCCGAAGGCCTTCAGACCATCGTCATCGATCATCTCCAGACCGAGACCGCGCGCAGAGCGAGCCTGGCGCTACCCGCGGCGAGCTTTGCGGAAAGCGAAGGCACTCTGGTCAGCAGCGAGGGGCGAGCACAATGCCACTTCGCAGCCTTTCCGCCGGCGGGCGACGTGCGCGAGAGCTGGCGCTGGCTGGACGATGCCCGCGAAAACCCCAGGCAGCATATCGATGCCCTGACCGCCGCCTGCGCCGAGGCCATCCCGGCCCTGCAGGAGGTCGTGCGGGTCGCGCCCGGCGCCGGCTTCCGCATCCTGGGGCAGAAGATCCCGCGGCAAACCCATCGCTACAGCGGCCGCACCGCCATGCTGGCCAATGTGCGCATTCATGAACCCAAGCAGACGGTGGATCAGGAATCGGCTCTGGCCTTCTCCATGGAAGGCATCCAGAACGGCCGCCCGCCGGCGCTCAATCCTTACGTATGGGCCCCCGGCTGGAATTCCAACCAGGCCGTGGGCAAGTTCCAGGCGGCGATTGGCGGCGC
The DNA here is from genome assembly GCF_000934725.1 of Methyloterricola oryzae. NCBI lineage: Bacteria > Pseudomonadati > Pseudomonadota > Gammaproteobacteria > Methylococcales > Methylococcaceae > Methyloterricola > Methyloterricola oryzae. The sequence continues at coordinate 43,779 of NZ_JYNS01000022.1, read as the reverse complement.
CCTGCGAGGCGGCGATCCCGGCGTCAGGCTCCTCGAGCCGCAGGGCCCAAGGAATCCTGAATGGCACGCCCCCCCCGCGACGGAGAAGGCGCTACCAGCCGGCACCCTGCGACTGATCCCCTTGCCTCACATTTTCGGTAGCGAGGAATTGAGCGCGTTCGCCGACGCCATCGCCCAGCGCGCCCCGGCGCCTTACCTGGCCTTGTGTCCGGAGGACGCTGAAAAGCTGCGGCTGAAGGCGGGAGACATCGTCGCGGTGCCCCTATCCGGCGAAACGCGGCAACTGCCGGTTTCCATCCTGCCCGGTCTGGCAGCGGGGCTGGCGGGCATTCCGGCCGGATTGCCGGGGCTGCCGTGGATTGGAGATGGAGAACAAATTTGGGAAGTTCGGGGGGGCGGAAATGTGGGCAGTTGATGCCACCCGAGTCGAGGAAAAACCAGTGTCGCTACGCGACGCTCTTTTGATTCCGGTTCTCGCACCGGAAGGCGAGGTCCTTTCTTTTGCGTCGCCAAAAGAAAGGACCCAAAGAAAAGGCGACCCGGAGGCCACGCGCCGCTCGCGGCGTACCCTGTGCTCCTCGCTTTCTCCGGGAGCCGGCAGAAGGTTCGTCCCTGTCCCTCTGCCGCCGCGCGGCATCCTTGCCGCGCCCCTTCGGGTAAGCCCCATCGAAAGCTGCGGTGCTCGGCGCGGCCTACGGGATACAAACCTTGGCTCTCGCGAATCTGCGGGCTGCCCGGAGAAGCCCCGGTCGCTTGGAACCAAAGGGGAAAGGCCATGAACCAGATCGGTTCTCCCGCTGACATCATCGGCATACTGGCCGCCGTGCTGGCGGTGGCCGCCCTGTTGATTTGGGTGGAGCGGCGGCTCATCGGCATCTGGCAGGACCGGTTGGGACCCAACCGACTGGGGCCCTTGGGCCTGTTGCAGGTGGTCGCGGACATGGTGAAGATCTTCTTCAAGGAAGACTGGATACCACCCTTCGCCGACAAGCCGGTGTTCATCATCGCCCCCGCGATCATCATGTTCTGCATGCTGCTGGGTTTCGTGGTGGTGCCCTTCGCGCCGGGTATCGGCATCATCGATTTCAATTTCGGCCTGCTGTACTTCTTCGCCCTCTCGTCCCTGGCGGTCTACAGCCAGGTGCTGGCGGGCTATGCCTCCAACAACAAGTACGCCCTGCTCGGCAGCCTGCGCGCCGCCGCCCAGACCCTCAGCTACGAAGTCTTCATGGGCCTGGCGGCAATGGGCGTGGTAATGATGGCGGGTACCTTCAACCTGCGTGACATCGTCGAGGCCCAGAAGGGCCTTTGGTTCTGCGTGCCGCAGATACTGGGCCTGGCGGCCTTCGTGGTGGCGACCGTGGCCGAGAGCCACCGCGCACCCTTCGACCTGCCCGAGGCCGAGCACGAGATCGTCGCCGGCTTCCATACCGAATATTCGGGCATGAAGTTCGGCATGTTCTTCGTCGGAGAATACCTGGGCGTCACCCTCAGTTCCGCCATCATCGTCACCCTGTTCTTCGGCGGCTGGCTGGGGCCTTCGTTCCTGCCGCCTCTGGCCTGGTTCATCCTGAAAACCTCGGTGTTCATCATCTTCTTCATCCTGATCCGGGCCGCCCTGCCGCGCCCGCGCTATGACCAGTTGATGGCCTTCGGCTGGAAGGTGATGCTGCCCCTCACCCTGGTCAACATCGTCATTACGGGCGGCATCGCCCTGGCGGGAGGATAGCGCCCATGTTCAGCCACCTTCGCACCCTCTGGGGCGTCCTGAAACACACTTTCATGCCGGCGGATACGGTCCAGTATCCGGAGGAGCGGCCCCATCTGTATCCGCGCTACCGCGGCCGCATCGTGCTGACCCGCGATCCGGACGGTCAGGAGCGCTGCGTGGCCTGCAACCTGTGCGCGGCGGCCTGTCCCGTGGATTGCATCGCCCTGCAAAAGGCCGAGGACGAAACCGGCCGCTGGTACCCGGAATTCTTCCGCATCAATTTCTCCCGCTGCATCCTCTGCGGCCTGTGCGAGGAAGCCTGCCCCACCTACGCCATCCAGCTCACGCCGGATTTCGAGATGTGCGAGTACGACCGCCGCAACATGGTGTACGAGAAGGAGCACCTGCTCATACAGGGTACGGGCAAGTATCACGATTACAACTTCTACCGGGTCGCCGGCATGGCCATCGGCGGCAAGGACAAGGGGGAGGCGGAAAACGAGGAGCCGCCCATCGACGTGAAGAGTTTGTTGCCCTAGCTTCTGCGGTCCTACCCGGAACCGCGAATGGCTTTGCATCGCTACGCGATAGCTCATTTTGGGGTGGGTTCTCGCGCCCACGGGCGAGGTACTTTCTTTTGCGTCGCCAAAAGAAAGTACCCAAAGAAAAGGCGACCCGGAGGCGGCTTTACCCTCCGCTTCTCGCTTGACGACGGGGTCTATCGAAGGTCCATCCCTGTCCCTCGATAGACGCGCTTCATCCGTGAAGCGCCCCTTCGGGCGGTTTCCGTCGTAAAGCTGCGATGCTCGGCGCCGCCTACGGGACGATGGGCACAGCGTATCGCTCAGTGCAAAGGAACCGACATTCTGACAACGGCGTAAAGCGTAGAAAAAGAACAAAGGTGACCCCTTGGAACTCACGATCTTCTACATTACCGCTCTGATCGCCCTGGTTTCCACCACCATGGTGGTGATCCAGTTCAACGCGGTGCACGGCCTGCTCTACCTGATCGTGTCGCTGCTGGCCTCGGGCTTCATCTTCTACCTGCTGGGCGCCTACTTCGCCGCGGTGCTGGAGGTCATCATCTACGCCGGCGCCATCATGGTGCTGTTCGTGTTCGTCATCATGATGCTGAACCAGGGCAAGGCCACCGTCGAGCAGGAGAAGCGATGGCTCTACCCCGGCATCTGGCGCGGACCGGTGATCCTCACGGCGCTGCTGCTGGCTGAACTCCTGTACACCCTCACCACCACGCCGGTGGGCTTTGCCGGGCATGTGGTGGATTCCAAGCACGTGGGCATCACCTTGTTCGGACCCTATCTCCTGACGGTGGAAGCCGCGTCCATGCTGCTCCTGGCCGGGCTGGTGGGCGCCTATCACCTGGGCCGTCCCTTGAGTGGGAGATCCGCGCCATGACGCCGATTCCGATGGAGCACGTGCTGATCGTGGCGTCCCTGCTGTTCGCGGTTGGCATGGTGGGCCTGCTGGTGCGGCGCAACCTGATCGTGATGCTGATGTCCATCGAGATCATGCTCAACGCGGCCGGCCTGGCCTTCATCGCTGGCGGCTCGCGCTGGGGCCAGCCGGACGGGCAGGTGATGTTCCTGCTGATCCTCACCCTGGCGGCGGCGGAAATCGGCGTGGGGCTTGGCCTGGTGATGCAGATCTACCACCGCTACAAGAGCCTGGACGCGGACGCCCTGAACCAGATGCGGGAACTGCCGGAAGGGGGGGAGGCCTCATGATGAACCTGCTCTGGCTCGTGCCCAGCCTGCCGCTGCTGGGATTTCTCATCCTGGTGCTGTTCCAGGAGCGGCTGCCGCGAGCCGCCGTGCCATGGGTCGGCGCGGGCTCGGTGGGCCTGGCCGCCCTGGTCAGCGGCCTGGCCGGGCAGGAGTTCCTGACCCAAGCCAACGAGGCGGCGTTCCGTCAGGTGCTGTGGACCTGGCTCGGCGTCGGCGATCTGAAGGCCGATTTCGCCCTCTACCTGGATGCCCTGTCCCTGAACATGCTGTTCGTGGTGACCGGTATCGGCTTCCTCATCCACGTCTATTCCGCCGGGTACATGGCGGACGACCCCGGCTACGCGCGCTTCTTCGCCTACATGAACCTGTTCGTGTTCGCCATGCTGATGCTGGTACTGGCGGACAACCTGCCCCTGCTGTTCCTGGGCTGGGAGGGCGTGGGCCTGTGCAGTTATCTGCTGATCGGCTTCTGGTGGGACAAGCCGGAAAATGGCTATGCGGCGCGCAAGGCCTTCGTGGTCACCCGCGTCGGCGACACCGCCATGGCCCTGGGACTTTTCCTGCTGTTCACCCAACTGGGGTCACTGAACATCCAGGAGACCATGACCCGCGCCCAGGCCCACTGGCAGCCGGGCAGCGGCTATGCCCTGGCGGCGGCGCTTTTGCTATTAGGCGGGGCCGTGGGCAAATCGGCCCAGCTTCCCCTGCAGGTGTGGCTGCCCGACGCCATGGCCGGCCCGACCCCCATCAGCGCCCTGATCCATGCCGCCACCATGGTCACCGCCGGCGTCTACCTGATTGCCCGCACCCACGCGGTATTCCTGCTCGCACCCGAAGCCCAGGCCCTGGTGGGCGCCATCGGCGCGCTCACCCTGCTGCTCTCCGGCTTCACCGCCCTGACCCAGACCGACATCAAGCGCATCCTGGCCTATTCCACGGTCAGCCAGATCGGCTATATGTTCCTGGCATTGGGGGCGGGCGCTTGGTCCGCCGCCATCTTCCACCTGACCACCCACGCCTTCTTCAAAGCTTTGCTGTTCCTCGCAGCGGGGGCGGTGATCATCTCCATGCACCACGAGCAGGATATCTTCCGCATGGGCGGTCTTCGAACGCGGCTGCCGGTAGCTTTCTGGAGTTTCCTGATCGGCTCCGCCGCCCTGGTCGCCCTGCCGCTGACCTCGGGCTACGCCAGCAAGCACGAGATCCTGCTCTCGGCCTTCGCCTCCGGCAGCCACTGGCTGTGGGGCGCCGGCGTCCTGGGCGCCGTGCTGACCGGAGCCTATAGCACGCGGCTGATCCTGGTGACCTTCTTCGGACCGGAAAACCGCAACGCCCACGAGCGGCTGCCCTTGTCCATCACCCTACCGCTGGTGCTGCTGGGACTCTTGTCCCTGATCGGCGGCCTGGCCAAGCTGGATCTGGGCTCGGTGCTGCCGGAACCCTCGGGCCATGACGCCGGCTGGCTGGTGGATGGGATCACGCTGGCCGCGCCCTTCCTGGGTATCCTGGCGGCCTATCCCTTCTATTCGGTCGGCCGCGCGAAGGCCGACGCCCTGATGACGGTGCCGGCGGCCATGGACCTGCGCGCCTTCTGGTTTTCCGGCTGGGGCTTCGACCGGCTTTATGAATTCCTGCTGGTCCGTCCCTATTGCCGGCTGGCCGCCCTCAACAAGGCGGACATCGTCGATAGCCCCTTCCGCGCCGTAGCCTTTGTGGCGCGCGCCGCCAATCGCTTTCTCGCCCGCAGCCAGACCGGGAGCCTGCGCTGGTACGCGGCCGGCATGGTGCTTGGCGTGGGCGCCATGATCGCAATGGGGGTCTTCGCATGATCCTGTTCTGGCTGATAGCGGTTCCCCTCATCGGCGGCCTGGGCGCCTGGTACGCGGAGCGCCTGGGCGGGCAACTGACCCGCTGGATCACCCTCGCGGCGTTGCTACTCGACGCCCTGATCCTGCTGCCCCTGTTCGGCGCCGGCGAAACGCCCTGGCTGGCCTCGCTTACCCTGCCCTGGATTCCCCGCTTCGGCGTCAGCTTCCATCTGGCGATGGACGGCCTCAGCCTGATGCTGAGCACCCTGACTCTGTTCCTGGGCCTGATAGCCCTGGGCTGCTCGTGGACGGAGATCAAGGAACGCGTCGGCTTCTTCCACTTCAACCTGCTGTGGACCGTGGCCGGCGTCATCGGCGTGTTCCTGGCCCTGGACCTGCTGCTGTTCTTCTTCTTCTGGGAAACCATGCTGATCCCCATGTATTTCCTGATCAGCATCTGGGGCCACGAGAACCGCGCCTACGCGGCCATCAAGTTCTTCATTTTCACCCAGGTCTCGGGCCTCTTGATGCTCATCGCCATCCTCGCCCTGGTGTTCCTGCACCAGAAGGCCACGGGCAAACTGAGCTTCGATTACCTGGATCTGCTGAACAGCGGCATGGACCTGGCCACCGCGCGCTGGGTCATGCTGGGCTTCTTCCTGGCCTTCGCGGTGAAACTGCCCAGCGTGCCGTTCCATACCTGGCTGCCGGACGCCCATACCCAGGCGCCCACCGGCGGCAGCGTGCTGCTGGCGGGCATCCTGCTCAAGACCGGCGCCTACGGCCTGCTGCGCTTCGTCGTGCCGCTGTTTCCGGAGGCCTCGCGGGATTTCGCCCCCATCGCCATGCTGCTGGGCGCCGTGAGCATCGTCTACGCCGCCAAACTGGCCTTCGCGCAGTCCGATTTCAAGCGACTCATCGCCTACACCAGCGTCAGCCACATGGGCTTCGTGCTGGTGGGCGTGTTCGCCTTCAACGTCTACGCCACCCAGGGCGCGGTGATGACCATGCTGGCCCACGGCATCAGCGCCGCCGCCCTGTTCATGATCGCCGGCGCCCTGCAGGAGCGGTTGCACACCCGCGAGATGAGCCGCATGGGCGGATTCTGGGCCAAGGCGCCGCGGCTTGGCGCGCTGACTCTGTTCTTCTCCGTCGCCGCCTTGGGCATGCCGGGCCTGGGCAACTTCATCGGCGAGTTCCTGGTCCTGCTCGGCGCCTACCGGGTCAGCCTGCCCCTCACCGCCCTGGCCGCGCTGGGTCTGGTGGGCGCGCCCATCTATGCCCTGATCGTGATGCAGAAGGTGTTTCATGGCCCCCCGGCGGAGCACCAGCCCGCCGATTTCCGATGGCGTGAGACCGGCCTGCTCGCGGCGATGATGGCCGCCACCCTCTGGCTGGGCCTGTATCCGCAGCCCATGCTGACGCGCTCTGCGGATGCGGTCGCTGTACTGGAAAAGGCGGCGGGGGAGGCGCACCCATGAACCTGGACATACTCCTCGCCCTGCTGCCCATGATCCTGATTTCCGCCACGGCGGTGGCGGTGATGCTGGCCATTGCCCTGAGGCGGGATTTCCGCCGCGCCCACGGGATGACCGTGGCGGGACTCGTGCTGGCGCTGGCCTCCCTGTGGCTGGCCCGCGACCTGCTTCCCATCGGTCTCACCGGCCTGATGATGATGGACGCCTACGCGGTCTTCTTCAGCGTCCTGTTCCTGCTGGCCGCCCTGGTCTGCACGCTGCTATGTGGCGCCTATTTCGGGCGCGAGGGCGAAGAGGAAATCTTCGTGCTGCTGCTCACCGCCACCCTGGGCGCCCTGATGCTGGCGGCCAGCGTGCATTTCGCCAGCTTCTTCCTGGGGCTGGAGATCCTCAGCGTATCCCTCTTTCCCATGGTCGCCTTCCGCATCCGCGAGGGGAACTCCATCGAAGCGGGGGTGAAGTACCTGATTCTGTCCGGCATCGCCTCGGCCCTGCTCCTGTTCGGCATGGCCCTGATGTACGCCGCCTTAGGGGTCTTGTCCTTTCGCGAACTGGCCGCGGCTTCCTTTGGCAGCCCCCTGGTGGTGGTGGGCGGCCTCATGCTGCTGGCGGGCCTGGGCTTCAAGCTGTCCCTGGTGCCCTTCCACCTGTGGACACCCGACGTCTACCAGGGCGCGCCGGCGCCGGTGACGACCTTCCTGGCCACCGTGTCCAAGGGCGCCGTGTTCGTGCTGCTGCTACGCCTGTGGCAGAACGGGCAGGTGCAGCCGATGGAACCGTTTCAACTGGTCCTGGGGGGCATCGCGGCGATCTCCATCCTCGCCGGCAATGTCCTGGCCCTGTTGCAGCAAAGCCTCAAGCGGCTGCTGGCCTATTCCTCCATCGCCCACATGGGCTACGCCCTGGCGGCCTTCGTGGCAGGCAGTGCCCTGGGCGGGCCGTTCCAGCCGGAGAGCGTGGCCTTCTACTTGGCCGCCTACGTGCTGACCAGCCTGGTGGCCCTGGGCACGGTTTCGGCCCTGTCCTCGGAGGCGGAGGAAAGCGAGCACCTGGAGTGCTATCGCGGCCTGTTCTGGAGCCGCCCCCTGATCGCGGCCCTGCTCACCGTGAGCCTGCTGTCCCTGGCCGGCATCCCGCTCACCGTCGGCTTCGTGGGCAAATTCTATGTGTTCGCCGCCGGCGTGGAAGCGGGGCTGTGGTGGCTGGTGGCCGCCGTGGTACTCGGCAGCGGCCTGGGACTTTATTATTATCTTCGCGTGGTGCTGGTCATGATCGATACGGCCGGCGACCAGCAAACCAGTGAGCCCGCCGGCTCCAGCCTGCTCGCCCTGAGCGGCATGACCCTGGCGGTGCTGGGCCTTGGAATCTATCCCGAGCCACTCATGCAGGCCCTGCTGAGCATGGCGAGGGTAGTCGTGCATCCCTGAAGGAAGGGGGATCGCGTGGCGCAGGGACGCAGCGCAAAACGGCGCGCGCGGGAATCGCCGGCAAGGTCCTCGAAGACTTGCCGGGGTTCGTCACCGGTCCGACCGATGACGAGCGGGACCAGCGGTAGCAGTTCAAGGTCCCGCCGTGAGAGGGGTTCCCACAGGAACTGTCGATTTGCAGTGGATGGAAAGTGCAATTCCGGCGAAGCGGCTGGCCGCCGATCCGGAAGGTCTTAGAAATATAAATACAGAAGGTAGGAGATCTGTCATGCACAACTTTGAACAAGTCAAAGACGTCCTGGACCACGGCCGGCAGTTGCATGCCGACCTCAGGGGATTCTACGAATCCCTCAACGAAAGGGAGCAGCAGGCACGCGTGCACCTGTTGCTAGATTACCTGAGCCGCCATGAGCGGCACCTGGAAGAAACCGTCGCCCGCTTCGAGGGAGAAAGCAGGCGGCAGGTGCTGGACACCTGGATGCAGTACGCCCCCAGCATCGACGTGAACAAGCTCATCAACGTCAAGAGCCTCGCCGCCCATGGCGACATGTCGGTGGACGAGGTGGTGCGCCTGGCCATCGAGTTCGACGACGCCATGGTGGAACTGTACCGGGAGGCCGCCGACGAGGCCGACATTTCCCGCGTCAAGGATGTCTTCCGCAATCTGGTGGAGTTGGAAAGCCACGAGAAGCTGAAGATGGTCCGCGACACCCTGATGTTCGGCGACATGTAGCCACGGACCTCGCACCGGGGTTGCCCGCCCATCCGTGGCGAGCGACCCCGGCGCCTCGTTTCATCCGAACCGGCCCCAAAGCCGGCCGTCTTTTTGCGGCCAATCATTTCTTCCGCACCACCTTCATTGGCACCATGAGTATCCAACGACATGCCCTGGAATCCTACTTCGCCGCCTTGCTGCGGCCCGAGGGCTTCAAGGATTACGGCCCCAACGGGTTGCAGGTGGAAGGCGCGCCGACGATCGACCGCATCGCCTTTGCCGTCTCGGCCACGGCGGAATCCGTTAACGGCGCGGTTGCGTCCGGCGCTCAGGCCCTGGTGGTGCACCACGGCCTGTTCTGGAAGTTCCATGGCGCCAGGCCCCTGGTGGGACCCTTTGCGAAACGCATCTTTCCCCTGGTGCGGCACCAAATCAATTTGTTCGCCTATCATTTGCCCCTGGACGCCCATCCGGAACTGGGCAACGCGGCCATGCTGGCGAAGGGGATCGGATTGCAAGACCTGGAACCCTTCGGCGATTGCAACGGCGCGCCCACCGGCGTGAGAGGCCAACTGGACCAGCCGCTGGACGCCGCTAACCTGCGCGAGCGGCTGGAATCGCTGCTGAAACATCCCGTGTTGTTGGCCTCTCCGGATCAAGCCGGAGCCATCCAGAGCATCGGCATCATCACGGGGGGCGCCAATGGCGACTGGAAGCTGGCCGCAGCGGAAGGGCTGGATGCCTATATCACGGGCGAGATGAGCGAGCACGACTGGCACGAAAGCCGCGAGGCGGGCGTGACCATGTTCGCCGGCGGCCATCACGCCACCGAGCGGCTGGGCATACAGGCTTTAATGGCGCGGTTGGAAGAGGATTTCGGCGCCGACTGCCTGTTCCTGGACAGCGCGAACCCGGCCTGACAGGCTTAAATGGATTCCACTTAAAGGCGAGAGCATGGCCAATAATTCCATCGAAAGCTTGATGCCCCGCGATGTCGCCATGCAGGCGGAAAACGCCGGGGTCATCAAGGCCAATCTGGATTTCATGTCCACCCTGATGCTGTCCCTCCTGGCTGGGGCCTTCATCGGCTTCGGCGCCGTGTTCAGTACCACGGTGATGACGGGCAATGGGCTGGACGGGGCCATCAAGCTCCCCTTCGGCTTGATCCGCCTCATCGGCGCCGCATCCTTCTGCCTGGGCCTGATCCTGGTCACCATCGCCGGGGCCGAGATGTTCACGGGCAACGTCCTGTTGGTGATGGCGGCGGCCAGCCGCAAAATCAGCGCCCGCAAGCTGAGCCGCAACTGGAGCATCGTGTTCCTGGGCAACCTGGTCGGCGCCACGGCCACCGCCTACCTGATCTTTCTCACCGGCCAGTACATGCTGATGAACGGGCAGGTGGGTCGCATGGCCCTGGAGATTGCCCGGGTCAAATGCGAGCTGAGCTTCAGCCAGGCACTGATGCGGGCGCTTTTTTGCAACACCCTGGTGTGCCTCGCCATCTGGCTGAGCCTCTCCGGGCGCACCGCCATCGACAAGGTGGCGGTGATCCTGTTTCCCATCACCGCCTTCGTCACCGCCGGCTTCGAGCACTGCGTGGCCAATATGTACTTCATGTCCATCGCCCTGTTCATCAAGGATGGGGTAGACCCCGGCTACTGGCAGCAGATCGGCGCCAGTGCCGAGCAATTCGCCGCGATTACCTGGAAGAACTATCTGCTCGGGAACCTGCTGCCGGTCACCGTCGGCAACACCTTGGGCGGGCTGGTGGTGGGGCTTATGTACTGGGTCATCTACTGCCGCTCCAACATCATGCTGCGTTCGGAGGACAAGGAACTGCTGCGGCGCCTGACCTATGGCGGCCGTCGCCAGGGCAAGCGGGCGGACGTGCAGGGCATCGCCATCTTCCGCTTCGGCGGACGCCAGTTCCACGGCAAGCTGCGCAACCTGAGCGAAGCCGGGGTGATGGCCGAATTCTACGAAGCCACCGGACTGCCTGTGATCCAGGACAGCATCCACATGGACCTCAAGATCAACAACGGACAACTGGAACTCAACGACCTGCCGGGCATCATCGTCAACAGCAATACGGACAAAAACCTCATGGGCCGGGATTTCCTCACCTACTCGGTCCGCCTGGGCAAGATCAGCGACAAGGCGCGGGCCGAATTGAAAAAGCTGGTCGCGCATAACTAAGCTCCGGACGCGGCGGCTACGAGCAATATTCCGTCCGTAATCATCCCGATGCGCTCCACCCCGGAACTTCTAAAATCGTTAGCACTCCAAAGAGCAGAGTGCTAACATTGTGAACGCTCGATTTGTTGATTCAACAGGAACAACCATGAGTAACGCCTTGTCACTACCGGTCAACCTATCCCTCGGTTCCATCGAGGAGTATGTCGGCGCCGTCAACCTGATGCCCCGCTTCGACGCGGAGGAGGAGCGTGCCCTCGCTCGCCGCTTCCGCGAGGAAGACGATCTGGACGCCGCCCGCCAACTGGTTCTGGCCAACCTGCGTTTCGTTGTACACGTGGCCCGCGGCTACATGGGGTACGGATTGCCGCTGCCCGACCTGATCCAGGAAGGCAACATCGGCCTGATGAAGGCCGTAAAGCGCTACGACCCCGATGTGGGCGTCCGCCTGGTTTCCTTTGCCGTGCACTGGATCCGGGCCGAGATCCATGAATTCATCATCCAGAACTGGCGCATCGTGAAGGTGGCCACCACCAAGGCTCAGCGCAAGCTGTTCTTCAACCTGCGCAAGTTCAAGAACCGTCTGGGCTGGTTCAGCCAGGACGAAGCCCGCGCCGTGGCCGACGAACTGGGCGTGGATGTAAGCAGCGTCTACGAGATGGAGAGCCGCCTGAGCAACCAGGACATGGCCTTCGACGCCCACGCGGAAGATGACGGCGACGAGCGCGAGGTGGCCCCCGCTCAATACCTGCAGCAAGTTAACGCCGATCCGGCGGAAGTGCTGGCGGAGCGGGAATGGGAGTCCAGGGAACAGGAGCGACTCAGCGCCGCCATCGAGGAACTGGACGAGCGTAGCCGGGACATCCTCGCCAGCCGCTGGCTCGCCGAGGAAAAGCTGACCCTGCACGATCTCGCCGCGCGCTACAACGTGTCCGCCGAGCGCATCCGCCAGTTGGAGAACAGCGCCATGAAGAAGCTCAGGAAAACCCTGGCCGCGCCTGCCTGATCGCGGGCCAGGCGATCATCCCGCTACCCAGCCCTGTCGCGCCCGCGACGGGGCTTTTCATTTTGTCCCACAGAACCTTGGGATGTCCCAACCTGGGAGACGCATCATTCGCGGCATGTCCCGAATCGATGCGCTCATATTCACGCAAAACATCCTATTCCGATCGCACCGGATGACCCGCCGGAATTCATCTCGAAGCTGATTTCCAGCGGCATCACTGCTTTCCCGTAGCAAGCGGACGCTTGATGATCCTCTCCTTAAGCCCTTGCGGGAGGAACTGCCAGACCGCCAGTTTCAGCTTCGCTTTCCTGCCCACCACATGGCGGAACGACGGCTTCGCCGTCTGCAGAATCTGCAAGACCTTCCTCGCGACCGGCTGAGCATCCTCGGCGGATTCCCCCATCCTGCCGACCTTCTCCGCCCAATCGCTGAAACTGGCATCCAGATGCGGGTCGGCAAGCGCATCGGAGCGCCCCAGCAAGAGAGCCCTGGCTTGCCGCAGCATCTTCTCCCAATGCGGCGTGCCGATCATGCCAGGGTCGATGACGCTGACCGCGATGCCACTGTTCGCAAGCTCGGCTCGCAGTACCGCGCTGATCGCATATAGCGCGAACTTGGTCGCGCTGTAAGCGCCGGTAAACACACCCGGAATGTAGGCGCTGGTTGAACCGATCATGATGATCTTCCCGGCGCAAGGCTGCAGCAAGGGCAAGCAGTTCCGCACAACCCGCATCGGGCCAACGACATTGACGTCGAACAGGGTCGTCAGTTCCACACTTTCCAGGTATTGGAGCGGTCCGGAGAGACCCACCCCGGCGCAGTTAACCAAGCCCCGCAGTTGGCTTCCGGATTGCGCAATGGCCGTGGCGGCAGCGGCAACACTGTCATCGCTAGCGATGTCCATCGCCAGCGGGATAATCTGTCCGCCCGCCGCGGGCCCGAAAGGCGACGACTGCAGTTTGCGCATTCCCGCGTAAACCGTATACCCCTCCGCCGCCAGCAATTCAGCACAACTGCGACCGATTCCGCTCCCGGCGCCCGTGACGAGAACAGCCTCCTCTGTCATGCCGTGTGGGCTCCTTCGGAGGCGGCATGCGCGGACAGACGGGCTCCCGGCTGCCGATAGCGCGACATGACATAAGCCCAGGCCGGATGTTTCAGCTTGTCGCCCGGCACGGCATGAAAGCCGGCGCTGCCGAAACGCTGTACATAGGTTTTCCAACCAAAATCGCAGACCGTTTCGTAACGGCACTGACGGCACGCGGGAAGGCGGGTCTTTCTCAGGAGTTCGACCCAGCGCGTGAGGCCCGCGACCTTGATACCCAGCCAGCCATTTCGCCAGGGAACGGACCACTCCTTGGCCAGCAGGAACCCGCCGGCACAGATCACGTCGAACGCGAGGCCCTTTAAGCTTGAGCCTGCACGCCGCACCCGATTGCTGAAGTAATAGTTCCAGTCATCCGGGTCGTAGCTTTGCTGGTAGAGGTTCATGACGTATTCCTCATAGCCTTGCATGAAGCAAAACGGAAGATACTTGACACTCACCGGCGGGAGACGGGGCTTAAAGCGATCGATGGCCTCCTTGATGGCGGCCGCCGCTTGCTCATAGTCTACAAAAAAGCGTGGGTCCGTGTTGCCGGCCTCCGCGACCGGACTGAATACCGCCATGTGGATGCATTGCGCTCCCAGGCCCAGCGCCAGCCCGAATATGGCAGGCACATGCCCGACGTTGAGCCCGGTGACCGTGGTCGTAATCCGGCAGCGGACACCCAACTCACGCATATGGGCAAAAGCCTGCAGAATCTTCGAAAAACTGCCGGGAATGGCGGTGTGCTGGTCGTGAATTGCGTCATCAGGGCCATGCAGGGAAAACAGCACGTCGTTCACACCGGCTTGTGCCAGGCGCGCGGCATACCCGGCATTCGCAAGCCTGAGGCCATTGGTGATCAGGGAAATATTGGAAAACCCAAGTTCGCGCGCGTACTTGACCAGATCGAGCAGGTCGCCTCGAATCGTCGGTTCGCCCCCGGTGAATTCCACTTCGCTGGCGCCGAGGCCACGCAAAGCTGCCAACTGTCCTCGCAACGCCTGGTAGGTGGGCTCAAGCTCCACCGGATTGTCGAGAAGGTCCTGATAATAGCAAAAGCCGCAGCGCGCATTGCATCGAAACCCCAGCCGGATCTCACCGCGCTGGGATAAGGGTATCGCTTTCGCAGGCAAACCCGATTCGCGCTTCATCGCACCCCGAGCGAGGCATAAAGCGCAGTGATCCGCTCGACATAACGGGCGCTGGAAAAATTCTGTTCGATCGCACGCTGGCAGGCCGCACCCATTTCCTCAATCCGGCTGGACGGCATTCGCATCACAGCGGCCAAGGTTTCCGCCAAGGCCTCCACCGACCCGCTGGGGAACAGCCAGCCCGTTTCCTCATGCTCAATCAGTTCGGGAATTCCGCCGATATCGGCGCCGATCACCGGGCGGGCCAGCGCGAAGGATTCCAGTATGCTCATCGGATTGTTTTCGTACCATTCCGCAGCCAGCACCGTGGCCCGTGAAGCCAGGATTTCGTCACGCAGGCGATCGGTATCCAGATGGCCGAGAAATTTGACATCGGCCTGGAGACGTTCCGCCAGTTCCCGCAACCCCGCCTCATCAGGACCGTGGCCCGCGAGGCGCAGACCGACGCCCGCCGCTTTCGCCGCCCGGATCAGGGTATGCAGGCCTTTCTCCGCAGAAAGGCGCCCGAAATACAGGAACGACTGGCCAACAGGATGGCCGGAGGCGCTGGAATCGACGTCGACGAAATTGGGAATGTGCACGAAGCGCTCACGCGGCCACCCCCAGGCCACCAGTTTGTCGATATAGAATTGACACGGCGACACAAAGCGGTCGATGTGGCGGCCGTAGGAATCCAATATTTTGTGCAACAGCCCTTCCAGATAAATCACACTGCTCAAGGCCAGGGAATTCTTGATGCAGCGCTGCTTGACCACCTGATGTATTCCGCCATCCTTGCAGCTTTCGCAGATACCCCTTTGGTTATACATATGGTAAGCGGGGCAGGCGATTTTCAAATCGTGCAGCGTCATGATGGCCGGCACGCCAGCGTCATGGATGGCCCCAAGTATCGAGGGCGACAAATGGTGGTAGATACTATGCAGATGACAGATATTCGGTGTTGTTTTTTTCAATAATTGTTGGATGCTTCGCCTGGCTTCCAGCGAATAAATCACTTTCGGTACGCGCCGCAGCTTCTGCCAAAGGGAATAGTTCTCGCCGAACTCCACATCGGTAGCAAAATAGCTTGACCATTCGCTGGGGAGATTCTGTGGATGGCGCATGGCAAATGGGACGACACGCCAGCCCTGGCGCTGAAACAGCTCGTTATGACCGAGGTAAACCACCTCGGAACCATCGCGGCGGTAGTAATAACTGTTGACGGAAAGTAGGGTTTTCAAGTCAAGCTTATCTCGGCAATAGCGAATTCGGTCGTCGGATTCTGTTGCTGCGCATCAATGAAAGACTGGAATCCATCGGCGATACCCTAAATCGCCCATCAACCGAACTCACGCAAAATGCGCTCGAGGATGCGCTGACCCGCACCCGGCCCGCCGTATATCGGCGGCCAATCACGCGAGCGCAAGGCTAAGGCGGCCTGCACGGCGGACACGATATCATCGCCTCTAAAGCCGCTAAGTGCGTTGGCGCCATGCTGCACGGTCAGATGACGCTCGGTATTTTCACGAATCGTCACGCAGGGAACGCCGAGCATATAGGCTTCCTCCTGTATGCACCCGCTATCGGTCAGGACAGCGGCCGCGTGCTTCTGCAAGGATAGTGAATCGAAGATGGGCAAGGGCTCCAGCACAGTGACCTGTCCCAGAATATCCCATGGGATGCCATGCCGCTGCATGGCATCTCGGGTACGGAGATGCATAGGGAGAATCAGGGGACATAGAGATTCGGCAATCCGGGCAAAGGAAGAAAATACCTCGCGCATTCGGTTTGGGCATTCGGTGAATTCCCGCCTGTGCATGGTGGCAAACAGATAAGGGCCTTCGATGATCGTGGGAGGGACCAAACGGGATGCAAAGTCTTCCAGAACGTCGGCTGTCGTATTGCCTTCCACAAAAACCTGCCCTCTGACGGATTTACTGGACCGCAAGGCTTTAGCCTCATATGCGGTGTACGCCACCAACAAATCAGCCACCGAATCGACCATGATGCGGTTGCGCTCTTCCAACATGTATCGGTCGCCCGAGCGCAAACCGGCTTCGATATGGGTCAGGGATATATCGGAATACAGCGCCGCCACGGCACCGGCAAGCGCGGCGGCTGTGTCTCCGTTCACGACGACATGCGTGATCCTATTTTCTCGAAAAGTATCCTGCAGCCAATCGATGGCCGCACCCAACCGATAGGTGCCAGGCAAGTGAAAGTCGGGCTGGTACGCCATATCCTCGTACATGACGGAGCACATCGATTGGGCAACGTGCTGGTTGGTGTGCAATACCCGAAATGGTACGCCCTCATTCCTTAAGGCTTTGACAACGGAGTAATTCTTGACAATTTCAGGCCGGGTTCCCTGCACCACCGCAATGCGCATGCTCTTACGCCGTCAAAACGCAGTGATGGCATCAGCAAAAGCTTGGGCTACCGCTTTGTTTCCCGTCTCGTGAAAGTGAACCGGATCGACAAAACATTCTTGCGACAAACCTTCGAATTCCACCAGCCGGGCAATCGCTGAAGCTTCAACGCAGCGGCGAATGGCGGCGTTATAAGCCGATCGACGCTCACGGGTATCCACGGGGAAAAAGGCATGGCCGTCTGGCCAGATCGGAGGAATCTCTCCACAGTACACCGCACGAAACCGGTGGATTTGCAGCGCCGTCAGAATCTGACGAAAGTACTCTTCAAACACGTCTACCGGCGATCCGTTTCCGACATCATTAGCGCCAATCAAAATGCAGGCCTGATGAACATCCTTGACTTGGTTCAGTTCGCGTCCCATTCGAAACCACAGGTCGCGCGCGGTGTGTCCATTCGCGCTGAAATTGATGACCTGCCAGGCGTAGCGTGTGCGCGAATCCAATAGTTGCCCCAGATACAGAGGGTAGCAGCCATAAGTACGAGCGCCGAATGTCTGGCTGTCGCCCCAGCAGATGATCTTTTGATAATTCATAACGACACAACAGCACGCATCCGCAAGATGCACCCCATCCTTATGGGGCTTAAGTGTATAAATGAAAACGTGACATAGCCCGGCTATACCGTCCGGATGAACTGGAAATCATCGGGGTTTGGCTTGCTTTCGAATCTTTTACGGGCGTGCTTCGAACGACTCGGCAAAATCTACGTGAAATCACAAGAAAGTTCTTACGTGCGCCTACGCATAAATGACAGAGCATGCCCATGCACCGTGGATTTGTCAAAGCGCCGAATGGCATGTAATCGTGACGCAAATCATCTGCTAATTGAGGAGCACAACCGCGCTCCAAATGTCTCGAAGACGTCTGCTCGGGATCACACGCTCCAAGGCCGTCGTAGGCCCGGAATGGCGGGGCTGAAACGCTTGATGCAAAATTGACGGCGTAGCCGTGGCACCCTCGCATGGGGGATAGCCATCATCAGCGGCCCGGCCGGAAATCCGCGACCCGGATAGCACGGCCGCAAAGCGCCAGGAGGGAGTCGCGTTGGGTACCATCTTCATCAGCTACCGCCGCCAGGATTGCTCCGGGTACGTCCGTGCCCTGTTGAACGAAATCAACCGGACCTTCGGTGACGAAACCGCCTTTCTGGATATGGCCAGCATCGAGGCCGGGACGGATTTTGCCCACACCATCGACACCGCGCTCAGGGCCAGCGAAGTGCTGCTGGTCATTATCGGGCCGCAGTGGCTGCACATCACCGACGGGGAAGGGGAGCGGCGCCTGGACCAGGCGGACGACTTCGTTCGCTTGGAGATCCAGAGCGCGCTGCAGCAGGGCATACCGACCATTCCGGTGCTGGTGGAAAGCACGCCGATGCCGGGCGAGGAGCAACTGCCGGAATGCCTGGGGCCCCTCGCGCGGCTCCAGGCGCTGAAACTCTCCCACGAACGCTGGAACGATGACATCCGCTGGCTGCTGCGCGCCATCGAGACCGTCACCGAAGAGCCCCGGCTTTCGCGCAGCTACCTGCAGGCGCGGCAGTTGACGCGTCAGGGGCAGTGGCGGGCGGCGCTGGAAATCTATGGGGACATCGTGCGGCAGCGCGCCGATTTCCGCGACAGCGCCGAGCGCTTGCAACCGCTGCGGGAACTGGCAGAGCAGGCAGCGCGGCTGGGGCCGGGGCATGCCGGCTGGATGCGCATCGCCGGGGAATTTCCCGTAGTCGCGATGGTCGTGCTGGGCCTTCTGCCCAATCTCCTGGCGGGGGCCTTCAACTATGTCTACAACTGGCAGATCATCGTGCATCCCATGCAATTGCGCGGGGTCGCGGACGCCGAGTCGCTGTTCGAGCGTACCTCGATGCTGGTCAACGGCCTTGCCTTCGCCCTGGCCATCTTCACCTTCGTGAGATTCACGAGGCCCCTCGCCAAGGTGCTGCACAGCCTGCGCGCCGGCGATCTGGTCGGCCGTTACGTGCTCGCTCAAGCACGCCAACGCTGTTTGCGGCTGGCCCACTGGGTGGCCCTGCTGGGCGCGGGCATGTGGCTGGCGGCAGGCCCGGTCTATCCGGCCTTGATCGGCAGCATGCTGCTCCGCGACTACGCCTTTTTCACGGCATCCCTGTTCTTCTGCGGGCTGATCGCCGCGGCCTATCCCTTCTTCGGCGTGGCCTGGCTGTGCACCCAATTCCTGCATGCGGAGTTGACGCCGCCCGGTTCGGCCCTGGAGTCCGACCAGGCCGCCCTGCAGACCCTGGAGGGGCGGAGCTGGCAGTACCTGGCACTGGCCGGCTCACTGCCCATGCTCGCCATCGCCGCCGGCCTGATGTTGAGTCCCTGGGCCTCATCCACCGCCAACGCCGTGCTGCTTGGAACCCTGGGCGTCGCTGGCTTTGTCGGGTTTCTCGCCGCCATCGCCTGGTTCCGCGCCATCCAGTGCAACATCCGCGTGCTAAGGGATCTGGCGAGATACTCGACGCCACGAGAGTGAGCGCCGGCCCGGGTTCCCGGGCGCCTAGAACGACAGGTAATGGTCCACCAGCAAGGACGAGAAGATGCCCACCAGATAAATCAGGGAATAGGCGAAGGTCTTCATGGCAAGCTTGGCATTGGCGTCCTGCTTCAAGCGCCACGCATACCAGAGGAAGATGCCGCCCAGCACGAATGCGCCGGCCAGGTAGATCCAGCCGCTCATGCCGGTGAGGAAGGGCAGCAGACTCACCAGGAACAGCAGGACGGTGTAGAGCAGCACGTGCAGTTGAGTGATGGGAATGCCGTGGGTCACCGGAAGCATGGGAATGTTGACCTTGGCGTAATCGTCGCGCTTGGCGATGGCATAGGCCCAGAAGTGCGGCGGCGTCCAGACAAAGATCAGCAGGAACAGCAGCAGGGCGTAGGGATGCACCTGGCCCGTCACCGCGCACCAGCCCAGTACCGGCGGGGCCGCGCCCGCCGCGCCGCCGATGACGATATTCTGGGGCGTCGCCCGCTTCAGATACACGGTGTAGATGATGGCGTAGCCGATCAGGGATAAAAATGTCAGGAAGGCGGTCAATGCATTGACGAAGAGACCCAGGATCAGCATGGACAGCGCGCCCAGGATGAGGGCGAAGGTGACCACCTGACCGGGTTTCACCTGGCCCTGCGGAAGCGGCCTGCGCTTGGTGCGGGCCATCTCCGCATCGGCCTTGCGGTCGAGGAAATGGTTGAGAGCCGCCGCGGACGCCGCGGCCAATCCGATGCCGATACTGCCGAAGGCGGCCAGGTCCAGCGGCGGCCAGCCGGGCACGGCCAGGAACATGCCGATCACCGCGGTGAACACGATGTGGCCGACCACATTCAGTTTGCACAGTCCCAGATAGGTCCTCCAGGACGGCGGGCTGGCGGCGGCGGCATGGACGTTGGTTGTCATCGTTTCAGCAGATACTTCGTTTACAATAATTGTCCCGGTGCCTATCGAATGCCGATCCGTCGGTACGCGCCGCCCCCATCACGGAGAATAAGCACATGGTGTCAAATCGAAGGCTCGTCAGTCTGAGCCTGCTCCTGGCCGCGCCGCTAAGTCTGCATGCGGCCGCGCCCAAGGTGACCGAATTCAAGCTGGACAACGGCCTCAAGATCCTGGTGCAGGAAGACCACCGCGCCCCCGTCGCCGTGACCCAGGTGTGGTACAAGGTCGGTGCCAGCTACGAACACGGCGGCATCACCGGCATCTCCCACATGCTGGAGCACATGATGTTCAAGGGTACGGACAAGCATCCGCCAGGGGAATTCTCCCGCATTATCTCAACAAACGGTGGGAGTGAAAACGCCTTTACCGGACAAGACTATACCGCCTATTTCCAGACCCTGGAGAAATCGCGCCTGCCCGTCAGTTTCGAACTGGAAGCCGACCGCATGCGCCATTTGCGCCTGCTCCCCGAGGAGTTCAAGAAGGAGCAGCAGGTGGTCCTGGAGGAGCGCCGTTTGCGCACCGACGACCAGCCGCGGGCCAAGCTCTCCGAGCACTTCGATGCCGTGGCCTACACCAATTCGCCGTACAAGAACCCGGTCATCGGCTGGCCGGATGATGTCTCCGGCCTGACCGTATCGGACCTGTCCCAGTGGTATTCCCTCTGGTATGCGCCCAACAACGCCACCCTGGTGGTGGTGGGCGACGTGGACCCCAAAAGCGTCTACAAACAGGCCAAGGAGCATTTCGGCCCGCTCAAGCCCAGCACCCTGCCGCCCATCAAGCCGCGAGGCGAAGTGGAGCAACTGGGCGAGCGTCGGCTGATCGTGCGCGTCCCGGCCAAGCTGCCCTACCTGGCCATGGGCTACAAAGCGCCGGCGCTGAAAGGTGCCAAGGAAGAGTGGGAACCCTATGCCCTGGAAGTCGCTGCCGGCATCCTCGACGGCGGCAACAGCGCGCGCTTCTCCAGCCGGCTGGTGCGTGGTCAGCAAATCGCCTCATCGGCAGGCGCGGGCTACGATCTGTATTCGCGGCTGCCGTCCCTGTTCATGCTGGAAGGCACGCCCGTCGATGGCAAGAACCTGCAGGCGCTTGAAAAAGCCCTGCTCGCCGAAGTCAAGAAGTTGCAGGACGAACCGGTGCTGGCGGAAGAACTGGAGCGCGTGAAAGCGCAGGTTCTGGCCAGCAAGGTGTACGAGCGGGATTCGATCTTCTATCAGGCGATGCAACTGGGCATCGCCGAAACCGTCGGCCTGGGCTGGAAGAAAGTGGAAGAATACGTGGACAAGATCAACGCCGTGACCCCGGAGCAGATCCAGAAAGTCGCCCAGAAATACCTGGTGGAGGATAGCCTGACCGTCGGCTACCTAGAGCCTCTCCCCATCCCGGAGGGCGAGACCGCGCCGGAGGACCGCGCGCCCATGGGAGGTGACCATGTCCGCTAAACGCCTGATCCTGATCGCCTTCATCGGCCTGCTTTGGAATTCATATGCCCTGGCGACGCCGAAGATCCAGACCTGGACCACGACGGGCGGCAGCCACGTCTTCTTCGTGCCCACCGAAGGTCTGCCCATGGTGGACGTGCGCGTGGTCTTCGATGCCGGCAGCGCCCGCGACGGCAGCCAGTTCGGCCTGGCGACGCTGACCTCGGGGCTCCTGGACACCGGTGCCGGCAGTTGGGACGCGGACACCATCGCCCAGCGCCTGGAAGGCGTCGGCGCGCGCATGGGCACCGGCATTTCCCGGGATTCGGCCTGGCTGTCGCTGCGCTCGCTGACCCAGCCCAAGCTGCTGGAGACAGCCCTGGAAACGGCGCACGAGGTGCTGGTCAAACCGGCCTTCAACCAGACCGATTTCGACCGGGAGAAGAAGAACCTTCTGGTGGGCCTCAAGCAGCGTGAGGAATCTCCGGCCGACATCGCCGGCATCGCCTTCTTTGAGGCCCTGTATGGCAGCCACCCCTACGCCCATCCCAAGGAAGGCAATCTGGATACGGTGGAAAAGCTCACGCCGGCCGATCTCAAGGCCTTCTACCAGCGTTATTACGTGACCCGCAACGCCATGCTGATCATCGTCGGCGACGTGCAGAAAGCGCAGGCGGAAAAGATCGCGGAGGACCTTCTGCAAGGCATGCCCGCTGGCGAAGCGGCACCGTCGCTGCCGCCGGTGACTCTCCCGGTTGCCACAAAGACCGAGCGCAAGAGCTTCCCCTCGGCGCAGACCCATGTGTACTCCGGCGTGCCAGCGATGAAGATGGGCGACCCGGACTACTTCCCCCTGTACGTGGGCAATCACGTCCTGGGCGGCAGTGGACTCGTCTCGCGCATCTCCGAGGAAGTGCGGGAAAAGCGCGGCTTGTCCTACAGCGCCTTCAGCTATTTCTACCCGTTCCGGCAGGAAGGTCCATTCCTGATGGGCCTGCAGACCAAGAACGACAGCGCCGAGGAAGCGGTGAAGGTGATGCAGGACACCCTGCGCGAGTTCATTGCCAAGGGTCCGACCGAGAAGGAGTTGCAGGACTCCAAGAAGAACATCACCGGCGGCTTCCCCATGCGGCTGGACAGCAACCAGAAGCTCGCTGAGCAGGTGGCGACGATCGCCATATCCGGCTTGCCGCTGAATTACCTGGACACCTTCATCGCCAAGGTGGAAGCGGTCACCGCCCAGGACGTCCAGCGCGCCTTCAAGTCGCGCATCGACCCTAACCGCCTGCAGACCGTGATGGTGGGCGCCAAGGCGGGCACCTCGGCCACTCCCGCCAAGGCCAAATGATGGCACTGTTCGGCTTGCATTACGGGACTGACGCGCTCGCGTGTGAAAAATGAACTCAGGATCATCGGCGGCCAGTGGCGCAGCCGTAAGCTGAGGTTTCCGGCGATCCCGGGCCTTCGGCCCACCTCGGACCGCATCCGCGAGACCCTGTTCAACTGGCTGCGGCAGGATCTCGAGGGCTACCGTTGCCTGGATCTTTTCGCCGGCAGTGGCGCCCTGGGCCTTGAGGCTGCCTCCCGCGGCGCTCCGCGCGTGGTTGCTGTGGAGCGCTCGGGCGAAGCCTGCTCGGCACTGAAGCAGAACTGCGCGCTCTTGGACGCCAATCATGTCGAGGTCGTTCAGCAGGACGTGGCTCGCTACCTGATGGGGACACCGGAGGCGTTTGATGTGGCCTTCCTCGACCCGCCCTTTCATCAGGATCTGGTCGCGCCCACCTGCCGCTTGCTGGAGGAACGCGGCTGGCTGGCGCCGGGTGCGCGCATCTACATCGAGAGCGAGCGCCATTGGGTTCCAGAGGGATTGCCGGAATCCTGGGAACTGCTGAAGACCAAGACCGCAGGCGAAGTGGGATATCATCTGTTCCGCCGCCCCCTCTCACAACCAGGCTGACCTCGCCATGCAATGCGCCGCCATCTATCCGGGCACCTTCGACCCCATCACCAATGGGCACATCGATCTGGTGACGCGGGCGATCAAGATATTCGACCGCGTCATCGTCGCGGTCGCTGAAAACAAGAACAAGACACCGCTGTTCAACATCGAGGAACGGGTGAATCTGGCGCGCAACTGCCTCGAGGGCATGGGCAATATCGAGGTCGTGGGCTTCGATACCCTGCTGGTGGAATGTGCCCGGAAATGCGGCGCCGACGTGATCCTGCGCGGACTGCGCGCGGTCTCGGATTTCGAGTTCGAATTCCAGTTGGCAGGCATGAACCGCCATCTGTGCAAGGAACTGGAGACCATGTTCCTGACGCCCTCGGAGCAGTACGCCTTCGTGTCCTCGACCGTCATTCGCGAAATCGCCAAGCTCGGTGGCGATGTCAGCAGCTTCGTTCCCGAAACGGTGCGGCTCGCGCTACAGGAAAAATATTCAGTACCCAGGAGTTGAAACCATGGCTTTGATCATCCACGACGAATGCATCAACTGTGATGTGTGCGAACCCGAATGCCCCAACGGCGCGATCTCCCAGGGCGAGGACATATACGTCATCAACCCCGCCCTGTGCACCGAATGCGTGGGTCATTTCGACAAGCCCCAGTGCATCGAGGTGTGTCCGGTGGACTGCATCACCCTGGACCCAGACCATCCGGAGGACAAGGACAGCCTGCATCAGAAGTACCTGAAGCTCACAGCGGTCAAGTAGCGCCGCACCCGCCCAGGAGGCCCGCCATGTACAGGATCATCCTGACAGTCATGTTCTTGCTCTTGACCGCTTGCGGCCAGGATCTGAATTTCAAGGTCCATTTTGCCGACATCGGCGGCCTTAAGGCTGGCGCGTCGGTGCTCGCCGACAGCCAGCCGGTGGGCGAGGTGACGGGCATCGAAGGCGACGCCGGAAAAGGCTATTTGGTCGGCGTTTCCATCGATCGCCAGCATCAGGCCGTGGCAACGGAAGATTCCCAGTTCGTGCTGGCCGACCTTCCCAATGACGCGTCGCAGAAGTGCATCGAGATCGTGCAGAGCCGCCCCGGCGGCAAGCCGATCGTTGAGGGGGCGACCGTGGAGGGCTCCTACCCGACGCCTTTAGGTAACTTCCCTTTCGGTGAACTGTTCAAGGAGATAGGGCGGGCCATGAAGGATTTCACCGGGCAGGTGGAACGCTACCGCAAGGAATTTGAAAAGCTCCCGGATTCCGAGGAAGGCAAACGGCTGCAGCAGGACTGGCGCAAGCTCCTGGACGAGTTGACGAAGGCCCAGAGTTCGGCCGAAAGCACACTGCGCAAGGATGTGGTGCCGAAACTGCAGGAAGAACTGGACGTGCTGCGCAAGAAGCTGGAGGAACTGCAGAAGGAGCCCAAGAAGCCCGGCAAGCCGCTAGAGACCTGAGCCTCGCGGCTCACAGACAAGCGGGCAGGCCGGTCTGCAAGTCGGGATAACGCAGGCTGATCTGCAATTCCGCCAGCATCTTGCGATTATCCAGGCGTTTGGATTCTTCCAGGAAAGACAGCATGGAAGGGCTCAGTACGCGTCTTGCCTCTTCCAGGCTTATTGTCGGCGGGCGCTTGAGGCCCAGTATGTCGGCCACGCGGAAGAAGTAATCGGTCATGGTGGTGGGATGGCCATCACTCACGTTATACGCTTGCCCTGACCGCCCATGGCGCGCGGCCGCCAGACAGACGGCGGCCAGGTCGTCCGCATGAATCCGGTTGCTGTAGGGGGCTTCAGCCTCGCACACGACCGGCGTCCCCGCACGCAGACGCTCCGCCGGCAAACGGCCAGGCCCGTAGATGCCGGGCACCCGCAGAATAACGAAAGGCACGCCGGTGGCACGACCCCAGGCTTGCAACAGTTCCTCGGCAGCGACGCGCCGGCGCGCCCGCTCGCTCTTGGCGTTCAGTGGATGGGTTTCATCGATCCAGGCCCCCTGACAATCGCCATACACTCCGCTGGTGCTGATGTAGACCAGCTTCATCGGATAGTGCGGTGGGTTGATGGAGGCGAGCAGGGCGGACAATCGGGGATCGCCCTCGCCGGAAGCCGGAGGCGGGGCGAAGTAATAGAGCACCTGATCGCGCAGGTCGAGGCTCGAAAGCGTCGCCGGATCGTCCAGATCCATCCGCAAGGGAGGGATGCCGAGTTCCCTTAGCGAGGCCTCAGCCTGGGCCGAGCGGGCGCTGCCCGCCACATCGTGCCCTTCGGCCTGTTCCAGTACCGCTACGCGCCGACCTATATCACCGCACCCGACGATGAGAACATCGCGCCGGCCCCCGGCCGCAGATCTCGCCACCGCGGGACTCCGGGATTACGGCTTGCCCCAGGCCATGATCGGCACCGTGGAGACACTGTTGGCCGGCGCGCCTTCGATGATTCGCCGGCTGATGGCCACGTACACCAGGGTGTTGTGCTTCTTGTCCCAGAGTCTCACGATCTTGGTGGTCTTGAACAGCAGGGAGGTGTCCTCGGAAAACACCGTTTCGTCATCCGGCAGTTTCGCCGGCAGGGTAATGGGGCCAGTCTGACGGCAGGCCAGAGAGAAATGCGAAGGATCTTCCGCCAAGCCCAAGCCCCCCGAAATGCCGCCGGTGCGAGCCTGGCTGATATGACAGGTGACGCCGGGGACCTTGGGATCGTCGAAGGCGTCGACGCACACTTTGTGGTTGGCGCCTACTAGTTTCCAGGCGGTGGTGACGCAACCCACCTCTTCGGCCTGAACCCCGGCGCATCCGGCAAGGATCGCGGCCCCGAGGAATCCCGTCCGCAGGATGCGACGGCAATCGCTCCGCAAACCAGTTGATCGTTCCAGTTTCGCAGCGCCGGCAGCAGTTTTCCTCGGTGTCATGGCTTCGGTCCGATCCTATAAAAACGACTGAGTAGTTCTGCCTCAACAGAGCAGCACGGACAGACTGGCTTCGTCACCGCAAAGGCAATCCAGGGCCCGCGGATAGCGCGGGGCCTCACGCACCGCCGAATAGGCATCCAAAAGTGGCCGCACGTGGCGAACGGCGGCGGG
Source organism: Methyloterricola oryzae (assembly GCF_000934725.1). Lineage (NCBI taxonomy): Bacteria > Pseudomonadati > Pseudomonadota > Gammaproteobacteria > Methylococcales > Methylococcaceae > Methyloterricola > Methyloterricola oryzae. The sequence goes on along the minus strand of NZ_JYNS01000022.1, from coordinate 17,154 downwards.
GGTGCAATAGATCAGGTAGCGCTGGCTGGCTTCGTGCCAGGCTCCGAGCAACGCCATGCCCCGCGGCGCGTTGCGGGCAATATACACGTCGCGGAAAGCGCCCCGCAAAATCTCCAGTTCTCCGCCGGCCACCTCCTCCCTGGTCAAGCGGATTCGATACCATTCAACCTGCATGGCCACATCTTACCATTGCTCATGTCGGGAACGGCAAGCGAACCGTCCCGGTCACCTCAGGGTGCGATTTCCAGATAAAAGGGATGAAAGGCCGAGCAGCCATCCTTGCTCTTGGCGGTCAGGGTGACGCGGACTTTGCCGGGCTGAGTGATGGCTTCCGGCAGTCGCTGTTTGATCAGCCATTCGCCGGAGCGGCGTTGGGAGAGTTCCGGCTGCAGGCGCTTGCCATTCACCTCCAACTCCAGGCTGGCCGTGTCGGTGTTGTCCGAGGCCACCACGGAAATCTCGTTCAGCGAGGACAGCTTGCTGTTCTTGGGCGGATTCTCTTCGTAAAACTGGGGTTCGGCGCAACTGCTCGAACTGTTCCCACCACCGCCATAGGCATAGGCTGTGGAAACAGAGGTGGCATGGATCACGAGGAACAGGGCGGTGAATCGCAAGATAGTCATGGCGTCTCCGGGTGAAGTTTTTATTCCCAGACTTCAGACACCAGAATCGCGTGGAAGTGCCGTTTCGCCGCCTCGGCCAAACGTCGCGCCCTTACTGCTCCACGTGAGACAGACGCAGGCTCGCTCCCGAATAGCCGGAGTATTCCTTGATGAAGAAATTACGCCTGTTACAACTGGGGCATGTAATGAAAAACTTGTCGTCTTCTTCCTGCACGTCCGGCCAGGAGAAATAGCTCTTCTTGAGCATGACCAGGGGAATCACCATCTGGTGATGAATGATCTCCGCGCAATTCAGGCAGTGCATAAACATGATCCGAACCTCAATCACGAAAACCGAAACGCAACAGAGCGGAGGGCGATTATTCGCCAAGCTTTTTTAATTTGCAATCAGCAAAGACCCTATATCGAATACGGGCATGTCGCGCGGAAATTATGCTGAGGGCCTGAACTTCCGTTGGTTCCTGCCGAACTAATGGTCAGAGGTAAGACGCCATGAATACGCATTCCTGCCAGATCATTCCGTTCCCCGATGTCCGCCTGTGGGAAATGGTCGCCAAGAAATACGTGGACTACATGATTTCTGGAGACCCGCGCGCCGCCTACTATTTTCTGGAATATGAGCTGAGCATGTACCAGCTCTCCAAGACACCGACGGCTCTCAAGAACATCATCCGTCGCGAATACAAAAAGCGCGGCTTCTCCGCCCCTTTGCGCTTCCAGAACGATTCCTGAGCCCGCCCCCCTCAGTGCCCGGGTCTCGCGGGCCGAATGCAGTCCCTGTGTCCGGTCCGCACCACGCAGCCGGAAGCACGCAGCGCCGGTTTGAATGATTACTCCCGCTGCCTGTATTCGGCACCCTCGCGTTCTTGGTCTGCCCTGCCCATTGGATTATCCTAAACCCCTCGATCGGGATACCGCCCCTCTCTAACATAAGACGCCCTTATTTAAGGCATCATATGTTTTGAATTTAATTTATGTAAAAGCGGGCTTATAGTGCTGCCCCATGAAGGTGCGGTTCATGACCTTCATCGGGTCAGGCGCGGAAGCAAGCACGCTATTGTGCGGCGACGGCGCCGGGTTTAATGTGCGACTGTGGAGCGCGAGTTCGAACTAGATCGCATATCTGTAGGACCCTCTCTATACCCGAAGTTGAACGGGCAATTGCCCGGGTTTCCACCAATAACTACTAATACATGAGGAGATAGCGATGGATCAGTCCGCTCGATACGCCGATCTGAGTCTGAAAGAAGAAGACCTAATCAAGGGAGGCAACCATATCCTGGTCGCCTACAAGATGAAGCCCAAGACCGGTTATGGCTACCTTGAAACCGCCGCCCACTTCGCCGCCGAATCCTCCACCGGCACCAACGTGGAAGTGAGCACCACGGATGACTTTACCCGCGGCGTTGACGCGCTGGTCTATCACATCGACGAAGCCACCGAGGAAATGCGCATCGCGTATCCCCTGGACCTGTTCGACCGCAATATCACCGACGGCCGCATGATGGTGGTTTCCTTCCTGACCCTGGCCATCGGCAATAACCAGGGCATGGGCGACGTAGAATACGGCAAGATGTACGACTTCTGGGTTCCGCCGCGGGCGATCCAACTGTTCGACGGCCCCTCCAAGGACATCTCCGACCTGTGGCGCATCCTGGGCCGACCGCTTAAGGACGGCGGCTACATCGCCGGCACTATCATCAAGCCGAAACTTGGCCTGCGTCCCGAGCCCTTCGCCAAGGCCGCCTACGAATTCTGGCTGGGCGGCGACTTCATCAAAAACGACGAACCCCAGGGCAACCAGGTGTTCGCGCCGCTGAAGAAGACCATTCCGCTGGTGGTGGACGCCATGAAGCGCGCGATGGACGAAACCGGCGAAGCCAAGATCTTCTCCGCCAACATCACCGCCGACGACCACGCCGAAATGCTGGCCCGCGGCGAATACATCCTCGAGCAGTTCGGCCCCGACGCCGACAAGGTGGCCTTCCTGGTGGACGGCTATGTGGGCGGCCCCGGCATGATCACCACCGCACGGCGCTGGTTCCCCAACCAGTACCTGCACTACCACCGCGCCGGCCACGGCGCCGTGACCTCGCCCCAGTCCCAGCGCGGCTACACCGCCTACGTCTTGGCGAAGCTGTCCCGACTGCAGGGGGCTTCCGGCATCCACGTCGGCACCATGGGCTACGGCAAGATGGAAGGCGAGAAGGACGACCGCGCCATCGCCTATATCATCGAACGCGACAGCTACACCGGCCCCGCCTACCATCAGGAATGGTTCGGCATGAAGCCCACCACGCCGATCATCTCCGGCGGCATGAATGCGCTGCGCCTGCCGGGCTTCTTCGAGAATCTGGGCCACGGCAACGTCATCAACACCGCCGGCGGCGGCTCCTATGGCCATATCGACAGCCCGGCGGCCGGCGCGCGTTCCCTGCGTCAGGCCTACGAATGCTGGAAAGCCGGCGCCGACCCGATCCAGTGGGCCAAGGAGCACAAGGAATTCGCCCGCGCCTTCGAATCCTTCCCGCAGGATGCGGACAAGCTGTTCCCGGGCTGGCGTGAAAAGCTGGGCGTGCACAAGTAAGCCCGGTCAGATCGGCCGGGCCGAACACTCCGTTCGGAACCGCAGTGCCGCGCTTCTGGCGCGGCCATGACCAGAGCCCCTGAGGGCCGGACTCTCAGGGGCTTTTCTACGCACGCAGCCCCGTAGCTGCCGAGAACTTGAGGGCACCATGAATCAGGTCTTCGACATCGAGCCATACCGCGTCACCAAGCAACCCTTCTATCTGCCCCAGGGCAACGAGATCGAACTCTACGAAGCGGCCTACGCCGCGCGCCTGCCGGTAATGCTCAAGGGCCCCACCGGCTGCGGCAAGTCGCGCTTCGTCGAATACATGGCCTGGAAGCTCGGCCGGCCGCTGATCACCGTGGCCTGCAACGAGGACATGACCGCCTCGGATCTGGTGGGCCGCTATCTGCTCGACGCCAACGGCACCCGCTGGCTGGACGGTCCGCTGACCCAGGCGGCGCGTCATGGCGCCATCTGCTATCTGGACGAAATCGTCGAGGCGCGCCAGGACACGACCGTGGTCATCCACCCGCTCACCGACCACCGCCGCACCCTGCCCTTGGACAAGAAGGGCGAGCTGGTATCCGCGCACCCCGACTTCCAACTGGTCATTTCCTACAACCCGGGCTATCAGAGCCTGCTCAAGGATCTGAAGCAGTCCACCAAGCAGCGTTTCACCGCCTTCGATTTCGATTATCCGACCAGCGACCTGGAAACCAAGATTCTGGCCGAGGAAACCGGGCTGGACGCGGAACTGGCGGGCAAGCTGGTCAAGATCGGCGTGGCGGCCCGCAACCTGAAAGGCCACGGGCTCGATGAAGGCATATCGACCCGTCTGCTGGTGTATGCGGCCACGCTCATCAAGGGCGGCATCGCCGCTCGCGACGCCTGCCGCATGGCGCTGGTGCGACCCATCACGGACGACGCCGATATCCGCGCCACCCTGGATCACGCCATCGACGCCACCCTCGGTTGAACTGATTGCCGGAGCTGACGACCATGCATGAAGCCATGCAGGTTTATTGGAAGCAACTGGACAGCGGCTTCGCCCAGGTCAAGGAAGTCTTCGAGGAATGCATGGAGGAAGCCCTCAAGGTGCTGTCCGGCGATGGCGTCGCCGCCTACCTGGAAGAAGCACGCTTCCTGAACCGCATTGGGCGCGGTGCGGAGCCGGTCTTGGCGTTTCTCGAAGGCTGGCCGCAGACCGCCGCCGCCTGGGGTGAATCCGCCCTGCCCGCCGTCGCCGCCTGCATTCGGAGCCTGCACAAATCGCCCAACGGCAAGGCCATCACACCTTTTCTGCAGTCCCTGCCGGCGGTGGCGAGGCGCCTGCACTCCCACGAGCAGATGCAGAACTTTTTTGATCTGGTGGTGGATTTCATGCACCGGACCACCGGTTCCATCCACGGCATCCATACCACCTTCGCCAGCCCGGGCCTGCCGGAATTCTTCCGCCACGCACCCTTCCTGGTGAGCCAGTTGTCGGTGGAGGGCCTGAAGCACTGGGTGGACTACGGGATCCGCAATTATCACGACCACCCGGAGCGCCAGATCGATTATTTTGCCCTGCAGTCGGCGGACAGCCGCGCCATGCTGCAGCGTGAACGGCAAGGCACCCTGCTGGTGGATCATGAGCGCCAGTTGGACCTGTATCTGCGGGCGCTGTGGCGCGACAGCGAGCATTTCGTGCCCTATTCGACGGGTTTCCATGAGCTGCGCAAGCCAATCCCGTATTACGATCACCTGGGGATACGACTGCCGGATGTGTACACCGAGCGGGCCGGCGTCAGCGGCATCGACCGCTACCGCGCCACCTTGGCGCACATGGCCGCGCACCGGCGCTGGAGCAGCCAGATCTTCGCGGACAACTACAGTCCCTTCCAGCGCATGGCCATCGAGTTCCTGGAGGATTCGCGGGTCGAGTACCTAGCCATGGGCGAGTATCCCGGCCTGCGCCCGCTGTTCCTGGCGCTCCACCCGCACCCGCGTGAGGATGCCTGCGACCCGGAGCAGGAATCGGCCGTGCGCCACCGCCTAGCCATGCTGTCGCGCGCCGTCCTCGATCCCGGTCACGGTTACGTCAATCCGCACATCATCGAGTTCGCCGCGCGTTTTCATGCCCTGATGCGCGAAGGCGGAGGCAGCACCGCCGAGGTCGCGGAACTGGCCACGGCCTTCGTGGCCAAGACCCGTCGGCAGAGCGACCAGTTGCCCAGGGTGCATTTTCTCGACACCGAGATCGACTACCGCGACGACAACCGGCACCTGTGGAAGTTCTACGAACTCAGCGATGACGAGGAGATGTTCGAGGAGCACCGGCAGACCGAGGAGGCAGAGCCTTCGGGGCTGCCTCCTCGTCATTACCCGGAATGGGACTATTCCAGTGGCACCTACCGACCGGACTGGGTCAGCGTCTACGAGGCCCTGCACCCGCCGGGGCAGGCCGCCGATATCGACCATCTCCTGTGCAAGCACGCCGGGTTGGCCAAGCGCTTGAAACGGCTGCTGGATGCCCTCAAGCCGCAGAACAAGGTGCGCGTCAGGTTCCAGGAAGAGGGCAGCGAGCTGGACCTGGACGTGGCGCTGCGTTCCCTGGTGGACTTCAAGGGCGGCGCGACGCCGGACCCGCGCATCAACATGAGCCATCGCCACGATTCACGCGATATCGCCGTGCTGCTGCTGCTGGACCTTTCCGAATCCTTGAGCGAGCAGGCCGCAGGCAGCCAGCAGACCATCCTGGAGCTGAGCCAGGAGGCGGTCTCGCTCCTGGCCTGGGCCATCGACCGCCTGGGCGACCCCCTGGCCATCGCCGGCTTTCATTCCAACACCCGGCACGAGGTGCGCTACCTGCACATCAAGGGCTTCAGCGAAAGCTGGGACGATGGCGTCAAGGCGCGGCTGGCCGCCATGCAGGCGGGCTATTCCACGCGCATGGGCGCCGCCATGCGCCATGCCGCGCATTACCTGGAGAGCCGCAAGGCCGACAAAAAGCTGATGCTGGTCCTCACCGACGGCGAGCCCGCCGACGTGGACTGCAAGGACGAACGCCTGCTCATCGAGGACGCGCGCAAAGCCGTCCACGAGTTGGATCGGCGAGGGATCTACAGCTATTGCATCAACCTGGACCCGAAAGCGGACGCCTATGTGAGTGATATCTTCGATCAGCGCTATACGGTCATCGACAACGTGCAGCGGTTGCCCGAGCGACTGCCGCAGTTGTTCCTGGCATTAACCAAATAGTTTCCCGCGGCAGCCTGAACCTAAAGCGTTCGGCTGGTTCATACTGTCGGTTCGCCAGAACTATAACCAACCCACCAGGAAGCCCAGCCCATGATACAAATCACTACCCTCGCGCTTCTACCCAAGGCCTACAAGGTCCTGTTCACCGGATTTCTGATGGTCATCGGCACCGGCCTCATGATGGCCGGCGCCCAGATCATGCTCACCCACGGCCAGGCGGACGGCAAAGCCGGCCTTTCCATCAACGATATCGTCTACAGCTACTACGGCAACCGAAGCGGCTCCAAACTGGAAAGCATGCTGGAAGGGCAAATGAAGGCCATGGCGCCGGACGAAGCCCGCTTCGTGCTGATTCAGTGGGCGCGTGACGGCGCTCCGCCGACGGAATGGGCCGGCAAGATTCAGCCCATCATGGAGCAGTACTGCGTGAGCTGCCACAACGGCGAATCCAGCCTGCCCAACTTCACCAAGCAGGAGGTGGTGCAGAAAGCCGCCGAGGTCGACGAGGGCGCCACGTACACGACCCTGACCCGGGTCTCCCACATCCATTTGTTCGGCATCGCCTTCATCTTCCTGTTCGTGGGCTGGATCTTTGCCATGGCCGAGTACCCCTCGCGCTGGAAGCTCATTCTGATCGCCACCCCATTCATCTTCCTCATTCTGGACATTCTGTCCTGGTGGCTGACTAAGGTGATGCCGATTTTCGCCTGGCTCACCATGATCGGCGGCATCGGTTACAGCCTGGCTTCCACCATCATGATCTTCACCTCGCTGGCGCAGATGTGGCTGCCGCGCAACCAGTGGATGCTTTACTGGACCAAAAAAGAGGAAACGGAGTAGACGCATCCGGCGCGGCGATTCAGCGTCCGCGCCGGCGTCCGCTGAACTCGTGGATAAAAAGGGCAAAGAGGATGAGCCCGGCGCCCGCGAAAACCTGGATGGAAACTGGCTCGCGGTTGGCGAGATGACCCAGGGCAAGGGCCGTCACCGGCGTGGCGAGGGTAATCAAGGCTACCCGGGTGGCCGCCAGGTGTTTGAGCACGTAGAAATAGCAGGCAAAGCCGACGGTAGTGGCCACCGCCCCCAGGTACGCAATGGAAATCAGGCTCGCCGATGGGACCTGTTGCGGCCATTGACCGTCCGCGACCCACCACGTGGCGAGGTAGGCCGGTACCGAGAGAGCCAGCCCCCCTCCCAGAAGTTGGAGTGAGGGCAGTGGCGCATGCACCCGCTTGACCCAGATGGAACTGGACGCCTGAAGGAACGCGGACAGAAGTACGCCGACGATGCCTTTCAACGACTGCGGCCCGACTTCCGCCGCCGACTCGATCATCAGGAACAGTCCCCCGATACCCAGGCCATAAGCGGTGAGACGCGGCAGCAGGGCCCCGCGCTCACCTAGCCAAAAGGCCGCCATAAGGGCGGTCATCATGGGTGTGAGCCCAAAGATCACGGCAACCCAGCCCGATGGGATGAACTGGGCTCCCCAGTACACTGCCAGCATCGAACCATAGATATGAATGGCGGCTCCCGCATAGGCCAGCAGCGACTTTCTGTCGCTGGGCAAGCGCTGACGCAGCAGTAACAGCAGAAGCCAGACGCAACAGCCGCCAATCGCCATGCGCGCGCTGGCACCGAAAAGGAAGCCGGGCCCCTCTCCGCTCCACTTGATGGCCAGGGGCGTGGTGGACCAGATCAGGACCACGCTCAGATAAGCCAGCGAGACAGCCATGTTTATGCGTCCTGGCATGCGGGCACCCAGCGCGCCCTGGCCCGTCGACTACGCGACCCCGCAAGGGGGCCGTGTTCGGGAAATCAGCGCGAATCCGCAGCGCCAAACAGTTCCTGCACCCAGGCGCTGCGCCGCTCGCGGTCCAGCACTTCGACGCGGGCACGCATCAGCACGACGGCCAGGTAATACAGCTTGAACGCCACCGCCATCACCAGCAGCGGAACCAGCATGCTGAGGTGGATGGAAGGCTTGTCGAGCTTGGTCACCGTCGGTCCCTGATGCAGGGTGTTCCACCATTCCACCGAGTAGTGAATGATGGGAATGTTGACCACACCCACGAGGATCAAGACTCCGCCCGCCCGCGCCGCGGTGCGCTTGTCGTCGATCGCGGATACCAGGGCGATATAGCCCAGATAGAGGAACAGCAGGATCAGTTCCGAGGTCAGGCGCGCATCCCAGACCCACCAGGCGCCCCACATGGGCTTGCCCCAGAGCGACCCGGTGACCAGCGCCAGGAACGTGAAGCTGGCGCCAATGGCGGCGGAGCTATTGGCCATGACGTCCGCCAGCTTGATATTCCAGATCAGGTTGATGGCACTGAGGACAGCCATCAAGGTGTAGATGAACATGGACATCCAGGCCGCAGGCACATGGACGAACATGATGCGGTAACTTTCACCTTGCTGATAGTCGGGCGGCGCCACCACAAGCCCCAGGTACAGACCATACATCATAGTCCCCAGGCACAGCGCACCGACCCAGGGAATGAGCTTGCCCGAAATGTCGTAGAAATAACGGGGCGAGGCCAGCTTATGGAAAAATAACCACATGGTATTAACTCACACTGATTCTGAGGGCGGCGGCGATGGCCAGCGGTGCTAGGGTTAGGGCCAGCACCAGCAGGGCCGCCAGGAAATAGATCTGCCCTTCGATGGGCATGCCGGCGGCCGATGCCGTCACCGCGTTGGTGGCGAAGATCAGAACCGGAATGTATAGGGGCAGAATGAGCAAGGTCAATAGGACCCCACCGCGTTTGAGGCCCACTGTCAGCGCCACGCCAATGGCCCCGATCAGGCTGAGCAATGGGGTCCCCAAGGCCAGCGTCAGTAGCAAGGCGGACATGGCCTTATCCGGCATGGCGAGGAGCAGGCCGAGGAGCGGCGCCAGCAGCAGCATGGGCAAGCCACTGACCAGCCAATGGGCGATGACCTTGGCCAGCACCAGCATCGACAAGGGCTGAGGGCTGAGCAGCATCTGTTCCAGGGCACCGTCCTCGAAGTCGCTGCGGAAGAGGTTCTCCAGGGAAAAGAGTGCCGCCAGGAGGGCAGCGATCCATATGACGCCCGGCGCTATGCGGCGCAGCAATTCCACCTCGGGACTCACACCCAAGGGATACAGCGTCACGATCATCAGGAAAAACAACAAGGGATTGGCCAACTCCCCGCGATGGCGAAAGGCCAGCAACAGGTCACGCCGCAGCATCGCGATAAAGGCCGCGGTTAATCCGTTCACGTCAGGCTCACCTTGACGGCGTCGCCGCGCACTTCGATGGCTTGATGCGAGGTCATTACCGCCATTCCACCGGATGCGAGGTGCTCCTCGATGAGTCGCGTCACCAGCGCCACGCCGCTAACGTCCAGCGCCGTGAAGGGTTCATCCATGACCCACAGTGCGGCAGGCCTGACCAGCAAGCGGGCCAGGGCGATTCTTTGTTTCTGGCCGGCGGACAGCGAGCGCGCCGGTATATCCTCGCGCCCTTCCAATCCGGTTTGCTCCAAGGCGCCGTATAGATCGGATTCGTCGCAACGAAGCCCGCCGAGCGCCATGGACACTTTAAGGTTCTCGAAAGGTGTCAGGTCGCCCTTTATCCCGAGTAGGTGCCCCAGGTAGGCCATTTCGGCGAAATAACGGGACCGATGCGTTTGAATGTCCAGACCTCGCCAGCGCACCTCGCCGGCATTGGGCAGGCTGAGTGCGGCGAGCAAGCGAAGCAGACTGGTCTTTCCGCTGCCGTTGGCGCCTTCAATTTGTAGGTACTGGGACGGTCCGAGTTTGAAGTTCAGCCCACTGAACAGCAGTTGATCACCGCGGAAACATTCCAGATCGACCACCGCCAGGCTGGGCGAAGGGTCGTTGTGTGATGTCATTGTGGGAGGCGCAAGGAACCTGGGAGAGGCGGATGGTTTAACGGGACGAACAAGACCCGTGGCATGGGTTATAAACTGAGGACAACGCGTTACGGAGGTCGATGATATACCCTTACGGCCGCCATTGGTAGAGTGAGAGGTAAGCGCCCCAGCGTGATTGATAAATCAACTTCAGGCTCTCCATCGGCTTCATCAATGAAGAGGTAAACGGCAGGAGCCGTGCCAACAAGGTCTGGGTTCCCGCTTCGCTGGTTATACGCCAGGCTCTGACATCGCCGGTCGGGAGTTGTTGCACCAGGTATGAGCCTGTCCCTTTGTCGGAGGCCCAGCGGCGCACTGCGGCAATCTGTGTGTGTATATTGCCCGAAGATGGAAACACCCTGACCTCGAACGGCAGGGTAGTACCGGCGAGGGTTTCGATTTCATTTAGCCTGGCAAGATCATCCAGAGAAACGAGCAGGTACACGGGTTGGTCTTTGGGAAGGTCCTTTTTCATTTCCTCGAGCGCGTTTTCGGCATTCATTGCCAGCCACTTGGCCAACTGCCTGTTGCGCTCGCCCGACATGAAGCCGCCTGCGGCCTTCTGCCAGAAGTTACGGGCATCCTGATCGGGGAAGGCGGCATCTTCCGGAGCATCCACCCAGGTGTTCACCCCGGCAAGGAAGCGAGCACGTTGAGCGTTGTCCCACCACGTGAGAAAAAGAGCGTCGGGTTGGGCATTTTGTCGGATGGCGGCGCCGGTCTCCCTCCAGAGATCTAGCCGCAAGGAATTTTCGGAGCTTGCTCCGGATGGGGGCAAAAAGAGCGCGGAGCGCTCCTTTCCCTCGGCGTCACGGTATTGGACCGCGCTTATCCGGAGGGTTTGCTCCGAATCGCGGCGGATATTGAATTCCCGGACCGAGACGGCTGCAAGGTGCGGGGCTAGGTCTTTCGCCCACTGGGGCGGCGCCGTCACCTCGCGGGGCACCTCGTATCGTATTGACGTCTGACCATCGGGCCATCCGAACAATACATAGAGGATCCCTGCGAGGATGAACAATCCGCCGGTCAGGCGGCGCCAAGGGATCATGGCGCGCACCTGCGGTTTCGACATAGTCCGTGCAATCCAGTCGTTATTTCTTCTTTCGGACAAGCACGAACCCCGCCACCATGAGCAAGCCGCCTAGGACGTAGCGATTGGACAAGTCTTGAGCGAAGGCGTTCAGAACCGAACGTTCGGGCGGCGCGGATTTGGCGTCGCTGAGCTTGGCTGACTTACCTTCGCGAAGTTTCGTATTTTCATCCATGATGATCGCATAGTCCCTCATCAGTTCCGACCAGCCTTCGGTATAAGTGAATCCACCCGGATTCACGTGGAACAGTCCTTTGTAGAGCTTGATCAGATCATGCTCCCACATGTCGGCATAGACACGCTCGACATAGGACGGGTTGTTTCCTTTGGACCAGAACAACTGGAAGAACCCACCTGCAGCGTCCTTTTCAGGCGCGGGGGGTGCCGGCCGGTTGGTTTTCTGGCCTGTGAGCAGACCGTCCTTGTACAGAGCCTCCACGACTTGCTTGGCTTCCTGCTCAACCTTGATGCCCGACAAGGTACCTTTGTCCGCCGCGGTCAGGTAGGCGTCCGCAAAGCTTGGCGAGTGGCAATTGGAGCAGGTCTTGATCCAGAGCGCTTTTCTGTCCTTGAACCAGGGGTGGTCCAGATTGTCGGCGATGGTGGTCTGTGGGTTGAACGCCCAGCGCACCTTCTTGACCAGATTGTGAGAGAACTCGCCGTCCGCTTCGAAATGGCAGAACTGACACGTGGGAGCCGTGTAGTTCCCCTTGGTCAATGCGTCTTTCAGCGGTGCCTCGAAGTTCCAGGCGTCATGCTGTGTCTGGTACACCGTACCGTGTTTGGATAGCATGAAGTTCTCGAATTCATTGTGGTCCACGCCGTTATGACAGGTTGCGCAAGCCTCGGGTTTGCGAGCCTCCGCCGCCGAGAAGGTATGCCGGGTATGGCATCCGTCGCACTTGTTCTGCTGGTAGTGGCACATGTCGCAGCCCTGCGCGATTTCCCTTTCGGGCATTGCGGCCCATACGGCGGTTTCCACATTAGCCGCCCAGTCCACTGCGTGAGAGGGATGCCCCTTGCCCCACTGCTTCTGTGGCCATTCTTGATCCTTTTCCGATTCGGCTTGCGCGAACTCGTCGACATGGCAGGTTCCGCACTTTGCACGGTCCGGCATCACAAGATCCTTATCATGTCGGATGGATTGCGCCCCGACGGGGCCATGGCAGTCGATACAACCCACGTCCTTTAACTGCGCGCCGGATTCAAGGATCCCCTGTTTCACCAGGTGGCTTTCGATTTCCGCCAGCTTCTCCTTTTTATAAAAGCGCGCATCCTGGCCGTTGTTGATGGACCGAATTCGGTCCAGGTGGGCGTGAGAGCTGTTCTGCCACGCATGGTAGGCGCCCGGTGTGAGACTTTGGTGGCAGGCGACGCACTGGTCGCGGGTGACTTCGCCGGTCACGCTAGTGGGTGGCTTATAGAAGTCCTTCGGGTTCCAGTATTTTTGGATCGGGATAGGTTGCCAATATTCGCCATGGCTCCCCTTGCCTGGATGGTCGGCGTAGTATTGGCTGGTCAATTGTTGCGGGTCTTTGGCGGTGATTGCTTGGCTTGCCCCGGTCCATACTAGGAACAGTGCAAGAAGCAAGCGAGCGAGATACTTTGTTGTTGTCATGGCGATCCCCAATTTCTGACTGGATTTCGGCGGTTCCGGCAGCACTATAGTATCGGGTCGGAACTTAAAACAGCAAGAGGGCTAGAAGGGTTTTTCTCGATATTTTTTGCTCCGGCCGGCGTACAGTGCCGTTCATTGCACCTTCTAGGTCATATCTATCGTGCGTGCTATCCGGGTAACTGCTGATAGGGCGTCATTTAAATGGGATTTTCGGGTGTCAATTGAACGGGTAAGGCGGGTTTTTGGTCAACTTCTCTCGTATGAAGCAAGGCGCGGTTTCAATTTCCGCCCTACCTCCGGCAAGAAATGTTCTGCGTGACCTTCCAGTCGCGCGAATCCAGGGGAGAATTTATTTCGATGGTAATTACCGCTGAAGCCCGTCGACGGGCGCAGGAACTGTTGGATTTTATCGATGCGAGCCCAAGTCCATGGCACGCAGGAGCGGCACTCGGCAGGCTGTTGCAAGGCGCTGGATTTGAGGAACTGCGCGAGGCGGATCGATGGGCGCTTCGCACTGGGGGACGGTATTTCGTGTCCCGTGGAGGATCCTCCGTTATTGCTTTTGTTGTCGGCCAAGCCCCGCCGGACGAGACCGGGGTCTTTATGGTGGGCGCTCATACGGATTCGCCCGGATTGCGCGTTAAGCCTCGTGCGGCGTACACGTCGGAGCGGCTCTTGAGGCTCGGGGTCGAGGTATATGGAGGGCCAATTCTTGCAACGTTTACAGACCGGGATTTGTCCCTGGCCGGTAGAATCAACCTCCGCAATAACGGAGCCACCAAGTCCGTGCTGGTGCGTATCGCAGAACCCTTGGTGCGGTTGCCGAATCTGGCTATCCACATGAACCGCGGTGTTAACGAGGAAGGCCTCAAGCTCAACAAGCAGTCCGAACTTCCCCTTCTCCTGGCTGAGCAACTGAACGGGCTGGCCCCCGAAGGGCGTTTTCGAGGGTTGCTCGCCGCCTCTGCCGGGGTGGATGCCGGTCAAATCGTCAATTGGGAGCTCCATGTCTACGATACTCAAAAGGGAACTTTCTGGGGTGCGGACCAGGAGTTCATCGCGGACAGTCAGTTGGATAATCTCGCTTCCTGCCACGCCGGTCTATCGGCTTTGATGGAACTGGATGCTCCCTGGCGCACGGGCCTTTGTGGCTTTTTTGATCACGAAGAAGTTGGCAGTGAGAGCGCCAAAGGCGCCGACGGTTCCTTTCTTTCGGATGTGCTTGAACGCATGACTCGAGCGCTTGGCCTCGATCACGAATCCTACAAGCAAGCCCTGGCGCGTAGCTTCATGATCAGTGCCGACATGGCGCACGCCTTTCATCCTAACTTTCCGGCAGCGTATGAACCCAACCATCAGGTGCACGTTAATGCAGGTCCGGTCATCAAGACTAATAGCAATCAACGCTATGCAACGGACAGCGTTTCGGAGGCCTTCTTCATCAGCCTTTGTGAGTCGGTTAATATCGGATATCAACAGTACGCGCACCGCACGGATCTGGGTTGCGGGAGCACCATAGGACCTACCATCGCGTCGCGTCTGGGTGTCAGTACGGTGGACGTTGGCAACCCCATGTGGGCGATGCACAGTTGTCGCGAAAGCGCCGGAGTTGTGGATCACTCCAGCCTGATTCAAGTGCTCAAAGCGTATTGGGAAAAACAGGCATGAAAGACTTCGCTCTCATTGTCCGCTAGGCCCGCTGGCTGGGCGAGGTCATGTTGGCGCTCAGATCGCGTTGGACATGCCGTAGCGCGCGGTTGGATCCTGACTCGTAGTGGTTTTCAAAGCAAAACAAGGGGTCGGGTTCTGAGACGGCTGGGCGTGCAGTCCTTGGCGCATTAGGGAGAGCGGCCATTTGCCGTCGCTGACGCGATATCCAATCCAATTAAAAAAGCCCCTGATGGAAAATCCACCAGGGGCTTTTGACCATTAGGCCAATTGCTTCTTGAGCCGCCGCTCTTGCGGCGGCGGCTCAACCCGCCTTACATGAAGGACGGGATCAGCGGAGCGTCGACCTGTACGATCTGACGGGTGCCAGCTGCGTCGAAGAAGAACAGCAGACCAGCAAAACGGCTGTCCGGATCGTAGATGATGTCGGCCAGACGATAGACTTCCCAAGCGGCGTCAGAAGCCTGTACTTCCACGGTGCGGGTCTCGCCCGGAGCCAGCGGAGAGTTGTCAGACACGCTCAGACCGTCTTCAGCCAGCAGGTCTTCCGGATAGCCAGAGGTGTCTTTGTAGACGCTGGAATCCAGGAAACGCACGGAAGCGGTGTAGAACTCACCCAGACGCACGGCGCTGCTGCCATTGTTGGTGATGGTCAGCTTCATGCGCATGGCGCGGCCAGGCACACGGTAGCTTGCATCTTCAACTTTAACAGCGATGGTCGGCTTCTTGTCCTCGATCGGAACCATGCCGCGCATCGTACCAGCCTGCAGCGGAATGGTGATCGGGTACTTGCTGTTGGCTGCGCTCATGGACATGACCACGATCAGGATGGTCGCGGCACCAAAGGCCATCGCCACCTTGCGGTCGGTGCCAGAGATCAGCTCGTCAGCGCGGCCAGCGTCAGCCAGCAGGATACGCGGCAGGAATACCGGACGACGGATCCAGTACACGATCCAAGCGACACCAAACACGGCCCAGAACACGTGCCAGAAGGCAATGTTGCTCTCGCCGTAGGTCTCCAGATCAACCGTCTGACCGGTCAGGGTGGTCACCGGGTTCTTGAAGTCGCTCATAGAACCGTCGATGGTGATCCACTTGCCGGGGCCGATGATCGGACCACCGCCTTCGACGTTCATCATGGTGTGAACGTGCCAGTCGCCAGGACGACGAGCCTTCAGAACCACCTTGAACTCGTAGGTCTTGCCGATTTCCAGACGGACGGAACGCGGCACCAGCTGCCCACCGATGTAGGACTCCTTGCGGATGAACACAGGACCCGGGATACCAATGTTGAGGAACGCAACATTCGGCTCACGGACGGTTTCCGGCCAACCTTCGAACACGTGGAACTTACCCGTGATCTCCACGGTATCGTTGACCTTCACCTTCTCCTTCGACCAGCTCAGATCGAACCAGTGGATGGTACGCATACGCATGAACGCAGCCTGGGACTTTTCGCCGTGGGCCGAAGCGCTCGGTGCGTAGAAGCTGGTCGCTGCAAATGCCAGCAGCAGACCAACCAAGGACCAGTGCGCGATCCTGTCTCTGATTACTTTCATAGTTCCTCCTCTTTCGAGAATGTTCATTTTTCGCCGCTCCACCCCCAATAGGGCTCACGGCATTGTCTTTTTTTCGTCTACTCGCCCCGAAGCGGCTCACCGCTCCGGCGCGTGCATCCCACTACTCGCTTAGCTCTGCTTCAGGAAGCGGACCGAGGAGAACCAACGGCCAACAAAGTGCCAGATGAAGTAGATCAGGATGGACATGAACGCGGAGAAGAACGCAGACACCGGCGCAACGTCCTTACCGAAGGTACGCAGGGTGCCCTTCTCTACCATACGGATGTACTCGGGGGTGCCGGTACGTACATAGTGGTAGCCCAACAGGTCAGCAACCGACATCAGCATGCCGTTGTACTCTACCGGTACGTGGTACGGCGCAATCACCGGCCAGTTGCCCGGGTAGAAGATCAGACCCCAGCCCATTGCACCCACGATCGCGGTGAACAGGTAGCTGCCGCTCAGCATCAGAGCCACATCCAGCAGGATGGCGCCCGGAACGATCTGAGACGGGAATACCAGGGTGATCGGGAAATAGGTCCAACCCCAGAAGTTGAAGTAGCGGTTGACCCACTCACCAAACAGCAGACCCAGGACGCACACGGTGGCGCCCCAAGGCAGACGATAACGCTCCCACAGGAACGCCTGAACAGCAGCCGGGAAAGTCACCAGCACGATCGGAACCACCGTCACCCACAGACGACGATCCTTCCAGTCAACCCAGAAGTCCCAGTCACCCATCGTGAGCATCGCGTGAATGTGGTAGGAACCTACCAGTACCATGAAAATAATCCACAGACCAAAGTAATCAACGGTCCGAGAGACTTGTACTGCTTCGGCGTGTGACCGAACCGCAGACTGAAGTGCGCTCATGAGTTACCTCC
>NZ_JYNS01000021.1 GCF_000934725.1 Methyloterricola oryzae | reverse complement strand
TTGCACTGGGATAGAACGCAGAGGTTTTGTCGCCATCCTGAACCATCGCTGGCTGGATGATGGCGGAATAGTGCTGGCCTCTATACTCGAATGGGATCGTTAAGAGCGGCAAACCTCCGTTCGGATCACGCCGCTTTGTTTGCTCTTTGCGAGAAATCGAATAGCGCGGTGTGCTGTCCCAAATGTCTATAGCGTTGGATAGACGTTCCCTCTCCCCATCGCCGTTACAAACAAAACTACTGAAAAGGTCCATCTGAAGACAGTTGTATGGACCGCGAATAACAATCCCCTTGGAAGGACGGGGCAAATCGTCATCGTCACTTGTCATAGCATCTCCTTGAAATGAAGCGACGGCCGGCAGCCTTTTTGTTGAATCGCTAGCGGGTAAGTAGCGAACCGCCTTTTCTATCGTGGATGAACATAATTCGAGACGGTAAGCCTCCATGTGGCCACCGGACGAATAATCGATGAGACATCACGCTCTGCGGACGATACGAGGAGCGCCAAGCGAAGCCTGCCATTCCTCTCGTGCTTCGCGTTCCATTTCGCGCACATGGGCCATCAGTTCGGGGGGGAGCACTACCATTTCGGAGACCCATCCCGTCGGTGCGAACGCGTTGTAAATCTTGCTGGCCCAGACGTGGGCAAGCTGTTTGCTGGTGCTGTACTTCTCCGTTACTTCCTCGAAGGTGCGGCCATCGACTAGGACGGCCCTGGCAACCTCTTTCGCCTTGTCGGACAACCTCGGATGCCGCCGCAGTGCTGCTTCGAACTCCGGAGCCGTCAGCGCTCCGGCCATCTTGGATAAGCGTGCCATACAACCATCATGATTGATTTAAGTCGTGTCCACCGGCAGGCCAGGTGGTGATGGCTAGATGCTAATTAGGAAACTGAACTTGGTCAATATAAAAATATAGTGCATTGGCCACGGAGAAATGATTCGATTGATCATGGTCGGCAAACCGAGGACTTTGATCCGCTGTCCGATAAAGACCAGCGATGTCTGAGCCGTTCGTCAGTTTCAAAGGCGAGGCGACCGAGAGGCAGGGCTGTTCTCCTCTATCACAGCAAGTTCCAAAAATAGGCTTACTTCCAATATATCAAGGTTTACTTTGTCAATGATGTTTTATTGTGTTAGTCCTCTTTGAAGCAAGCTAATCAATGGGCTGAAATCCTCCCTGACTCAAATTCACTGATTTCATCGTGTCTCTGATAGCGGTAGTACAATTCCTCATTCCACAAAAGCCCAGCTTCTATAATAATTTCGATAATTTAGGATCGATCTCGTAATCCAAAAGATTAAGGAGAAGTAACGCTAAATCGATATATCAATATTTCATCAAACATTATTCGCCGGGTCTTTTTTAGCCGCTAAAAAGAATTACAGAAATGGCCAACCCATCCTATCTTGAGATTTTTCACAAGAACCTCTGCCGTCTAATGATCGAACGTGACATCAACAAAGCCGAGCTATCTCGGCGTTCTGGTGTCAGCTACGCGTTTGTTTGTGACATCGTGCGAGGCGTCGGCAACCCTTCTGTCAAAATCCTGGAGTCGTTGGCGACGGCATTGAAGATCGAGCTCCCGCAGTTCTTTGAAGAGCAGGACGGGGAGACGTGGATCGGAGAGCCCAAAAAAATCCCGGAAGGTTATGAACGAATCACGGCAGTCCTGCCGAAATTCGATGCTTATCTAGTCAAGAGAAAAGCGGCTGAGACACAGAAGAAGCTTTCGACAAAGAAAAGAAGGTGACAGTGGAACGCTAGGAGGGCAGGGGATACCTGGCCGATTCATGAGCAACACTGAGACCCCGCCTTTCGTTCGCATTCTAAACGTACAGCCAGAGTATGGCTGTGTGCCGTTCCTTTGGCTACCTTGCCACTGGCGCTGCCGCGAATGACGAAAATGTGGCGATCTTTGCTGTTGCAGATCATTCTTATTGCAAGGGGGCTGCTGCTAACGAAGCCCCACCATATCGCCTAAATGGAAGGTTCGGTGGTGCCAAAGTGAACTGGATGGTTGACGCCACTTCAAGTTGCAAAACTTGGCAAGGTGGCTCCATCCGCTGACTTATCAGCTAAGCAACGAAACCCTTTTCGAGTTGTGTCAAGCCTTGCTTACCTGCGAAAATGACGGTAGGGGGCTCTGCCCTTCGAGAAGGTTTCGCGGAGTGGAGTTTTTTCGACGGAAGCTGCCCCGCGACGGTTTGACGACGCAGGGCCAAAGATAACGGATGCTTCAAATCACGACAAAAACGGACGCAGAGAACGCGAGAGCCTGCATGACCAAAAGACGAGGGCCGAACGGGGAGAAGGGCGCAAAAGCCGTTCTGCTGGACGCTAAGAGAGCGTCTCCGGAGGACATTCTAGGCACGAGAGCCGCTCTGTGGCGCGGCGACTCGGAGGCCTTTCTGTCGAAGCTGCCGGAGGAGCCGCTTTTCGATCTCGTGGTCACCTCCCCGCCCTACAATATCGGAAAATCCTACGAGACCACGGACGATCTCTCCCGCTATCTCGAATGGCAGGAGCGAATCATCGACCTCATTATTCCACGGCTTAAGAAAACGGGGTCCATCTGCTGGCAGGTCGGCAACTTTGTGGACAACGGACAGATATCCCCACTCGACATAGAGTTCGCCCCGATTTTCAAGAAGCACCGCCTGCAACTCCGCAATCGAATTATCTGGCACTTCGGACACGGGCTGCACAGCCGCCGTCGGTTCTCGGGACGATACGAGACGGTCATGTGGTATACGAAGAGCGATGACTACTTCTTCGATCTGGACTCTGTCCGCGTCCCCTCGAAATACCCGGGCAAGCGGCACTTCAAGGGGCCGAAGAAGGGGATGGTCTCAGGGAACCCGCTCGGCAAGAACCCCGAGGACGTGTGGAACATCCCGAACGTGAAGAGCAACCACGTCGAGAAGACCGAGCATCCATGCCAGTTCCCCGTAGGCCTCATCGAGCGGCTCGTTCTCTCGATGAGTCGCGAGGGAGACTTGGTGTTCGACCCGTTCGCCGGCGTCGCCTCGGCAGGGGTGGCGTCGCTTCTTCACGGACGACGCTTCTGGGGATGCGAGCTCGACGAGGGATTCGTCGCCTCGGGATTCGAACGGCTGCGTCAGACCGACGAAGGCTCCGTTCGCTTCCGCCCTCACGATCAGCCGCTCTACGACCATACCCGCAGCAGTCTCTCAAAGCCGGTCATCGACGAAAGCTCGACGAACAGGGACGTTCCGGCGAAAATCGGCGTAAATGACATTGGCTAGGCACTCCGTTTATACGTCCTAGGCGAATGTCGTTTTCCACGAATATTCGGAGGCCCCGCGAAGGCTAGTCAGCGGAGCCGAGCACAAGGAAAACCAGTGAAGTTCACATTCCTCTCTCATCAAGGTGCGGACACGCTCCTACCATCGAAGGAGCGCCAGGAAATCGAGAACGCGATCTCCTCCTGCAGCGTCATCGTCATGAAGGGGTCGGCGGCGAAGATACGGGAGGAGCTCGTTCGGGTACTGGATAATGCCGGCTGGTCCGGCGAGGTGCAGGTCGAGCCTCCTTCGAAGATAACCATCGCCTCGAAGAAGAACGGGGTCGGGCTGTGCATCCAGACGGGAGGGAATATGTCGCGCATGTATGCGGACCTCCTGAAGCTCCAGAAGCTTTACATGGAGAACTCGATCAAGGCGGCGGCCTTCGTCCTTCCGGCGGCACCGGCCGCCAGAGTTCTCGGACAGAACATAGCTAACGCGGATCGCCTGATAGCCGAGCTCCAAATATTCAGGAAGGTCATCCACATGCCCATAGCCGTCTTCGCATTCGAATAGGAGTCCTGATGTCCGTCGCGTCCGTCATTCCCCCTCCGCCCAAGCAGTCTTTCCTCGGATGGCCGCTGATCGATCGGCGCGAGGAGTTCACGAAGCTCCTCGCTCAGCCTCACGCCGAAAGGCATCGCATAGAGAACTTCAAGGGCGAGACTGTATCCCTGCCCATCCTGCGCGTACCCATCAACCTCCCCAAATACCGTATCGCCAACGGAAGAACGGCGTCGGCCCAGCAGGAGTTCGCCGCGACTCACAACTATCAGCCGGACTTCTTCGACAGCGGAGATCCGGAACTGGAGGACATCCAGCAGTCCCAGCATCAAATCCTCCAAGGCATGGTCAAGGAGGAAGGTCTCCTTCGCAAGTTCGAGGTGTCGGCCAACAAGCAGGTCGATCCTCTGCTTCTGGACGAAAACGGATTCGTGCTCAACGGAAACCGTCGTCTTTGCTGCTGGCGGCTGCTCTATCAGAAGGACGCAAAGGAATACGGGCATTTCAGCCACGTGGACGTCGTCGTCCTACCTCACTGCGACGAGCAGGAGCTCGACAGGCTGGAAGCAAAGCTGCAAATCGAGAAGGACATTCGTAGCGACTACACTTGGGACGCCGAGGCGGCCATGATGCTTCAGAAACAGAAGCTTCACGGGTTTAGCACCGCTCAACTTTGCCAACTCTACGGAAAGAAGAAGAGCGGAATCGAGGATCTGCTCGCGATGCGGAATCTCGCCGCCGAATATTTGGAGTCACGCGGCAAAGCGAACACGTGGAGCGAAGTCAGCGGCGACAAGTATGCCTTCCAGGAGCTTCTGAAAGCCCTGAGCGCGACGGACTCCGCCAGCGACAGGGAAATAATCAAGCACGCCGCATTCTCGCTGATCGCTAACTCGGGCGACGCGGGCGAGCGCCTCTACGCCGTCATCCCCAAGGTCAAGGTGCATTTAGAGGCCGTCAAGGCCGGACTCGCTGAAGCTTTCCCTCTTCCTCCGTCCGAAGTGGACGAGGCTGCGGAGATGGCCTTCGGCAGCGGGAAACCGGAGGACATCGGAATCGCCGCGCCACCTCCCGCCATCGCCTTAGTAGCGGAGATTCGAAAGGACGAGGAGTCCTTGGAGAAGGCTCGCGAGGTCGTGATCCAGGTGATTCGCTCTCAGGAAGAACAGGACAGAGAGCGCGAGGCTGCGGACTTCCTGGCGAAGACGCTGAAGAGGGCCAACACGCTCATCCAGAACGCCGTCGGTCACGGATTGCGGCCGGAGACCTCCATCGCGGGCGTGAAGGCTCAACTAGAGCAGATACTGTCCGGAGTCGAGGCGATCGAAACCTGGCTGGCCGAAAAGGAAGGTTGAGAGCGTGCTGGTCTTCGACTACCGGGAGCGTGACCGCAGGGCCGTCGTCTACTGGGATGAGGCTGACGCGAAATCCGCCTGGGTCGGAATAGCCAAGGACATGCTCATCTCCTCCTCCAAGGAGTCCAGCGCGGAGGGCGCGACCGCCGTGAGCGTTCCGTGGTGGAGCTTCCTGGCGCTGCGACCGGAAATTCTGGCCCTCGTTAGGGGGTTCAAGCTCAAAAACGAAGAGCACTTCAAAATCACCGAGGCGGCCAACGCCCATCTCGGAGCCGCGCACCAAAGAGCTATTGGATACGATCAGGCGACCAAAGCCGTTCGACTCTCGGACGAGGAACTCGCGGGCAGACTGAAAGCCGCCGGGTTCGCCAGAAACCTCACACCGCAGCAGACTCGAAATGTGAAACTTCTCGGCGCGCTGCCGGCCGGAGCCACGTTCTCCGTTCCTGGGGCGGGCAAGACGACCGAGGCGCTGGCGACGTTCGCCTGCCGAGCTCAGCCGGAAGACCGTCTGCTGGTCATCGCGCCGAAGAACGCCTTCGCCGCCTGGGACGAGCAAGTGGATTCGTGCCTGCCTGGAGTCGGAACGTTCGTGCGACTAAGGAAGGGTGACAAGATTCCAGGCCAGTTGCGAGCGGACCCGCGCTTCATGATCATCGGCTATCAGCAACTCGCCCGAGTGAAAGAAGCGATCTCCGAGCATCTCGCAGGTCGGCGCGTCCACGTGTTCCTGGACGAGAGCCACCGAATCAAGGGTAGAAACAACATCTCCACGGACGCCGTTCTCGGCTTCTCCCATCTGCCCGTCAGCAAGCTGGTTATGTCCGGAACGCCGATGCCTCAGGCCTCGTCAGATCTTCTTCCGCAGTTCAACTTCCTCTTCCCGGAAATCAAGGCTGCGGAGGAGAACGTCGTCGACTTGGTCAAGCCCGTCTATGTGCGGACGAACAAGAGCGAACTCGGTCTTCCTGAGGTAATCAGGCTGCGGAAGACGCTCCCGATGGACCCCCTTCAGGCGCGCCTCTACGAACTCATGAAAAGCGAGGTCGCTCGGGAGGCGGCTAGGGCTCTGAGCCAAACAGGCAGGCAGAGGTTCAGGCATCTGGGTCGCTCGGTTGCCAGAATCCTTCAGTTCGTGTCCAACCCGGCTCTGCTGGCAGAGGAAATCACCTTCGCGCACTCGAAGGAGCTATCGGATGCCATCGCCGAAGGGCGCGGCCCGAAGTTGCGATACGTCGTGAAGCGAGCTCGCTCCTTGGCGCGCGAGGGCAAGAAGGTGCTGATCTGGTCTTCGTTCGTCAAGAACGTCGAATACCTGTCCGAGAAGCTTCAGGACTTAGGGGCCGTCTTCATTCACGGCGGCGTGGATGCCGGGGACGAGGATGACGACGAGACTCGCGAAGGGAAGATTCGCCTCTTCCACGACGATCCCGGGGTCATGGTGATGGTCGCCAACCCTGCCGCCGCAGGGGAGGGCATAAGCCTCCATACGGTCTGCCACCACGCGATCTATCTAGACCGAAACTTCAACGCCGCGCAGTATCTTCAATCCGAGGATCGCATTCATCGACTCGGACTCCCGGCTAATCAGCAGACCATTATCGAAATCGTCGAGTGCTCCGGAAGCGTGGACGAGACGGTGCGCCAGCGTCTGGAGTTTAAGGTGGCTCAGATGGCGGACGCGCTGAACGACTCAGGCCTGAAAATCGCTCCGGTGCCTATGGACCCCGACGAGGAGGACGATGACTTTGGTGGGGACGGGCTAGACGAAGGGGACGTCAGAGCTCTTTTGGCCTCTCTGGGAGGCGGAATATGAGACCTATGTCCCCGAGCGTGGCTTTCGGCTGTATGGAACTGCTCTCGGTGGCGGAGCGCTACCCTCTGCTCCCTGGGGCCGTCCACTCTCTATCCTTGGGAGCCGTTCCCTCGCAGGACATACTAGACGCTGCGCTGGACATTCGCTGGCTGTCGGTAAGCACGGACGGCTTTCTCAAGCCGACTACGCGAGGCGAACGTGCTCTCGCCGCTCCGAGTAATCGCGCCAAACTGCGCGTTCTGGTGCTGGACCACATAGACGCGCGAGATCCGCCATGGCTTCAACTAGCGTCCTCGGGCCGTCGAGAGGTGCTGATGCACGCTCCGAAGGAGCTAAGACAGATATTCGTCGAGGCAGGACTCGCTTATGACGACGACGCCGAGACTGTGGCCTTCTGGGACGCTTTGGCAAGCCGCGCACGGGGGGCCAGAGACGAAGCCCTGACGGAGATAGGAAGAACCGGCGAGCGCCTGACGCTGGAATATGAGAAGCGCAGAACGGGAATCGAGCCGAAGTGGATCGCTTTGGACAGCAACTCGGACGGATACGACGTCCTGTCGCGCCTCGAAATGGGAGACTCGCGCAGACTCGTCATCGAGGTGAAGGCGAGCACGCAGGGCCTTGCCGGATGTTTTCACGTCTCGCGCAACGAATGGGACGTGGCCGAGGATGCTTTGTTCCACGCGTTCCATCTTTGGGACGTGTCGAGCGGGACGCCGCGCCTCGCCGTTCTGGATCCCGCTCAGGTGCGAGAGCACGCTCCCACGGATGGTGGAATGGGATCATGGCAGTCTGTGCGTATACCGTTCGCCGCTTTCGGCTACGCGTTCCGGACGGTCGCCCTGCCCTGACTTAAGTCCTCACCAAGAGCGACCAGTACCCTCCATCCGGGCTTCACTCTCTGAGAAACAATGGCGGTCATCCGCCTCGCTGGTAATGTCAGCCAGCAGGTCGCTCACCCGTTTATCAAGGTCCTTCTCGCTGCTGTAGGGAACCTTCAGATCGTATTCGCCATGAGCCAGCCGCTTGGCGTCGAATGCTTCCAAACAGCAGCGCTCTACGTTCTCCAGCGCTCGTTTCTTGCCGCGCACGAACTTGTTGTTGTTTTCGATCGATCCTTAGTGTCAATAGGATTGTGGCGACCTGGGTTGGGTCGATACCCGTGTTGTCATTCTTCACCGGACTGGATACGTTCCGCGCCGACTTCTTTTAGGTGCCGATCCCCACGCCGCGATGCTGTAAGTAGCTGTACAGCGTGCTCTTGGACAGATGCAGCTTCTGCGCGATGGCGGCAACCGACAGCTTACGCTCACGATAAAGAGTCTCGGCGGCCAGCGCCGTGGCTTCGGCCTGCGGCGACAATCCCTTAGGCCGTCCGCCAACCCGGGGTTCGGGGAGCAATGGAACAGCCAGCCGACTTAAGCTACTAGCTAGCCTCACTGCAGGCGCTGGCATTCGTTGACTGGTGTTCGGGCCGCAGTTGACCGACCGTGATGCTGTTGGGCTGCGGCTCGACGAGCGTACGCTTATGGTTTCAGCAAATGGCGGAGTCCGAAGTGTAGCGGCCACAGGTTCATGCGGTCGAATGGGAAGTCATCGGCCAAACTAATAGTCTGTCATCAGAATCTGCAAATCATCCCGAACGGCTGAATACGAAAACGATAAAATCTTTGAAAATTGCGTGGCGCCATGCACCACCGAAGCTCGTCGCATCCCGTTAGGAGGGTGTATTTATTCCCTGTGCTACCGAACACCCAGCTATCCTCGATGCGAGTGCCGAAGGACGATCTGCGTAACGACACTCCGGTTAAGAGAATTGTGAAGGAGGACCATGAAATCCCGCTCGATCGCGATCATCGGTAGTTTCAAGCAACACAACGAATCCGTCCAACGCATATGTGCAGCATTGCGTTCGGCTGGGATCACTGTCACCTCCCCACTAGGAACTCAGATTGTCCAAGAGGGTATCGACTTTGTGCGGTTCGCGACAGATCCAACCGACTGGGCCGACTCGGCGGTTCAGTCCCTCGCTCTACACCGCATCTTCGCGGCTAATTTGGTCTACGTGGTGTCACCCGATGGCTACGTGGGAAAAACAACTTGTTACGAAATCGGCCGCGTACTTCAAAGGCAGCAACCAATCTACTTCAGTGCCCTCCCGGTTGATTTGCCAGTCCACATTCCGCCATCGTTCGTTCTTAATGAAGGCGAACTTCTAGATCGATTGGGTGACCCAAGTTGGACACCGAGCTGGCTCTTCGAGTTCGATGGCGCCCAAACTAGCGCGATTGAACGCGCGTTGATCAAAGATGCTTTGAGAAATGAGTAAAACAGCTGTAAACCAATTGCAGACGTCCCGACGAATTGTTTTGATTGGTAGCATGGGGGCCTATTATCACATTCTGGAAGTTGCACACCAACTCAACTCTGCAGGAATCCCAGCCGTTGTCCCGGACGCGGAAGACGAAGCTGTACGGCAGATGTCCCTCAGCGCGTTCGAAGATTTTAAGCGACGCGTTTCGTTTGCCCACCTAAGACGCATCAGGGATCCCCGGACTTACTGCGTCCTAGCTGTGAATCCTGATCGGCACGGTATTCTTAACTATTTGGGACCTAACACCTTTGCCGAGATTGCTGTTGCCTTCGCTCAATCCAAGAAGATCTACCTACTTCAGGGACAACCGGAAGCTTATATAGACGAGCTCTCCGCTTGGCGGAGCATAAGTCTGCAGGGAAATCTGAAACAGTTAATAGCAGACTTTCAGAAGGACTGTATGTCTGAACATCCACAAATGAGCCTCTTCTGAAAATGGGGCGGAAAGACGATCATATATTTGTTGATTACCCGCGGATCGAGAGATTATTTCTTCACTACTTCGACATTCACTTCCTGCAAAACAAGGGGCGCGTCGTCGAGACAAAAGCGTTTCAGGAGGAGATGAGATTAGCCACACGACTTGCAGTCGCCAGTGCCGATCGTGTGCTCGTACCAGCAGCGTCTTACTTCGAATCTTCATTCTGCCGTCAGACAATTGATGAATTCGGAGATTTGATAAGACTTGGCGTGATCATGCTTGTTGGCAGTTCTCTGAATTTAGATGAATTCATTCGCGAACACCAAGATGAGCAGTTCTATCGCAAGGGTAGCAAGCAGTACATCAGGTATCGCTCTGATGTGAACTTGGATTTACTACCGGCTTATCAGCACAGACAAAGCGGGGCCACACAGGATATTGTGGAATGCTGGGTAAGCAGGGTAAACAGCGAAGAATTGCAGCGACTGCTACGAGATGCCGCTGGAAAGCCCGTCCCACACCTTGATCGGCGGCTCGAATCCGTTCCACGCGAATTAGGTGGGCTTGCATTTGTTCCGGACCATGTCTTTGAGATTTTGGGGTTGTCGGATACTGCATTTATTGAGCGCGCTCGAATAACGGGCGTTATCAACGAGGCGTACTTTGATAGCTACACGAGGGAACTTGGCGCCGGAGTCATTTTTGACTTGAGTCACTTAGCGAGTGATTTCAAGGTTCCGTCTTATGGACGCAATCTGTCATACCTAAAGATGATACGGTTCTTGATGAGTGCCGATCGCCTGAAAACCGTCGCAGAGTGTAACCCGGAAATTTTGATCGCCCTAGGGAATGACCAAGCATGGCGGCAGGCACTCCAAACATCAGTTGTCCGTGTGCAATCTCAACAACCATTGCAATCGAAAAGAAATTTGAAAAATCCTAAAATATCATCCTCCCCAACCAGTATTACAAAGCCGACTCACTCAGTCCTATGCATAGCGGCCGCGACCAGTGAGCTTGCTGCTGTTCGAAGACGCTTCGATAACGACTTCGGAAAGGGGCAGATTATCGCACTCGTTGACGACATGTCTGACTTTGCTGTCAGTTACTTGGACAGTACAACCTCCACGCGCTGGTCGCTGGCGACGCTCGCATTTCAAGGGCAGGTTGAAATATCTTCGCGCTTGGGGAAGCTAATTCATTCGCTTAATCCAACGCTCATCTTGATGGTTGGTATGTGTATGGGCATGCCTACGCGGAATTATCCCTTAGGTACTGTGATCGTACCAAACGAAGTGATCTCCTTTGATCACAGACGCTTGACCGTCGATGGGGACCGCACGCGGCCACATGGTGAAAGGGTGACTGGCGGCCTCTACATGTTGGCGCGGCTCATAAACGCGGATGATCTCAACTACAAAGTAGTGACCGATAAGGGCTTGGCTAGCGCAAGCACAAAGATCGAGAACCCGGACGCCAATTTGGTGAAATTCATCCACGAAAATTTCCCAGACGTGGCGGCCTTCGACATGGAGGGTGGTGGCTTCTATCGAGCGTCTGATGGGGTAGAGTGCCTGTGGATCAAGGCAGTTGCGGACAGCGGCGAACCTCAAGCGCACACTTGTGCCGGCCAAGATGAAAAGCACGTGGTCCAAGATGACGTGACAGGCAACGCTGTTGATTTCGCCATTCGATTAATTCGACAGTTCATCGAGTGCAAGGGTTACCCCTTTTGAGCCGAGGACTTGACGACTAAACACGCCCAGCGACAGCTACCTGGGTGCTGCCGCCATTCGAATGTCTGATCGGCATGCCGGCTGACGGTCTCCTTGTGGCTGAACTAAGACAAGGACTTTGCGCCAATATGCTTGTTGATGCCGGTCATCAGCAGCAGGACGTTCCCTGCCTGGCCAATTGTTTCCGGCATAAGGGGGCGACTCGACCGGAATCCGCACCTCACCAATGGCGGTCAGTTCCTTCCATGCGCGCCTCGCTTTCCGAAAAGCAGTGGCGATCATCCGCGTCGTTGGCGATGTCGCTCAATAGCTCGTTCATCGCTTCATCCAGTTCTTTGTCATTGGCATAGGGCACCTTCAGCTCGTACTCACCGTTCGGACGCCGCTTGGCAGCGTACTCTTCAAGGTAGATGTTCTCGATGTGTTCAATCGTGCGCTTCTTGCAGCGTACGAACTTGCTGTTGTTCTCGATTCGCAGCGTCAGCAGGATAGTGGCAACCTTAAACGGAGCGGCGTTACGGATTTCGGTGACTGGCGCGCTTGATTGCCGCCGCGCCGATTTCTTATAGGTGCCGATCTCCACGCCGCGATGCTGTAAGTAGCTGTACAGCGTGCTCTTGGA
Source organism: Methyloterricola oryzae (assembly GCF_000934725.1). NCBI lineage: Bacteria > Pseudomonadati > Pseudomonadota > Gammaproteobacteria > Methylococcales > Methylococcaceae > Methyloterricola > Methyloterricola oryzae. The sequence goes on along the minus strand of NZ_JYNS01000021.1, from coordinate 46,296 downwards.
CAGATGCAGCTTCTGCGCGATGGCGGCAACCGACAGCTTACGCTCACGATAGAGGGTCTCGGCGGCCAGCGCAGTGGCTTCGGCCTGTGGCGACAATCCCTTTGGCCGTCCGCCAACCCGGCCGCGCGCCCGTGCGGCTGTCAATCCGGCACTCGTGCGCTCGCGGATCAGTTCGCGCTCGAACTCGGCCAATGACGCGAACAGATTGAAGACGAGCCGCCCTTGTGCGTTCGTGGTATCGATGGGGTCGTTCAGGCTGAGCAGGCCGACCTTACGCTCCATCAGGTTGCCGACCAGTTCAACCAAATGCTTGAGCGAGCGACCCATGCGGTCGAGCTTCCAGATCACCACCACATCGCCCGCGCGCAAATGGCCCAGCAGTTCATCGAGCGCCGGGCGGGCGGTCTTCGCACCACTCGCCACATCCTGGTAAATGCGCTCGCAGCCGGCGGCCTTCAGAGCATCGACCTGCAAGGCCAGATTCTGGTCGCGTGTAGAGATCCGCGCATAGCCAATCTTCATCAAAAGTCCGTGTTACTCGTCTTGTTCAGATAATATCGAACTTTAATTATACGAACCACTATTCTGAACCGCTTATGAGGCCGCTGCAGAATTTCGACGCGATGCCTAAAGTGGTTTCATAAAACGATCGTTTTTCCGAACCACGTGCAAGGACTGCCACTTAGGTGTATAAACATTAATACACATAAGCACTGGAGGATTCCATGAATTCCGTCCGCTGGAACATCGCCGTGTCGCCAGACACGGATCAATCTGTTCGCATGTTTCTTGCCGCGCAAGGCGGGGGCCGTAAGGGTGATCTGTCGCGCTTCATCGAGGAAGCCGTGCGCGCTTATCTATTCGAGCGCGCCGTTGACCAGGCCAAGACCGCGACCGCCGACATGGGCGAGTCTGAGCTGACCGATCTCATCGAGGAGGCGGTGCAATGGGCGCGTGAGCGCTGATGCGTGTCATCCTCGACACCAACGTGTTGCTGGGCGCGCTGATCTCGGCGCACGGCCCGCTGGATGTCATCTATCGCGCCTGGCGTGCCGCCCGCTTCGATCTGGTGACGTCAACGGTGCAACTCGACGAAGTGCGGCGCGTAAGCCGTTATCCGAAACTCAAGGCTATCCTGCCTGCCCACCGCGTCGGCTTGATGGTCAATCACCTGCATCGTGCCGTGGTACTGGACACTTTGCCGTCACTGCCGGATGGCATCGAGGCAACGGATCCGGACGACGGCTTTCTGCTGGCAATGGCCTTGGCGGGCGAAGCCGACTACCTCGTGACCGGCGACCGCCGCGCCGGGTTACTGCAACGCGGCAGCATCGGCCGCACGCGCATCGTCACCCCGACGGTCTTCTGCGCCGAAGTACTTTGACACCATGCCGGTCAGCTTCCTGTCCTCCACGCAACGGGAACGCTACGGCCATTATCCGGACGCATTGTCCAGCGATGAACTGACGCGCTACTTCCACCTGAATGACGATGACTGTGAGTGGATCGCCACCAAGCGGCGCGACAGCCACCGCCTGCGGTATGCCCTGCAACTGACCACCGTGCGCTTTCTCGGAACCTTCCTGGCCGACCCGGTCGCCACGCCCGGTAAGGTGACTGCACTATCTGACTGGGTTTAGCATCTGTTTTGCAGGCGGCTTCTGAAAAATGTAGGCCGACCTTGAGAAGGTCAATGGTAAGGCCAACTCCAGTCCCCACCCACAACGTGAGCCGTAACCAAGGAGCAGTGCTCATGGATATTGCTAAACGAGCGAAGTAACGAAATATTAATACCTAGGCAATTCAGGACTGGGTCAATAACTTGCGCTAGGCGGAGCAAGAGCCACTTTAGCCGCTAAAAATTTCAAAGACTGCCGAAGTGCTTTAGCAAAAAGTGCTTGCGCTCGATCTGATATGATGCTATTTATTGATATATCGTTAGTCATGGAGACGGATGACCAGCATGAACGCGACACCCACGGCAAGACCAATGGAAGAAGAGGGCGCGAGTCAGGGACGTCTCAACGACAGTCTGCGCCGGAACTTTGGCCCACTCATTCTCGGAGCTCTGGAGGACCCCGGCACCACTGACGTCCTGCTGAATCCTGACGGTGCTATCTGGCATGGCCGTTTAGGGCAAAGGATGACCCGGATCGGAGAGATGGCGCCCAGTAGGGCAGATATGGCGCTTCGGACCCTGGCGTCAGCGCTTAACACCATCATCACTCCGGAGAAGCCATGGATCGAGGGAGTATTTCCCCTTGATGGCAGCCGCATCGCCGGCCAGATCCCACCGATTGTAGCGGCACCGACCTTTGCCATCCGCAAGCGCGCCCTCGCCGTCTTCACGCTGGATCAGTATGTGGCCGCTGGCATCTTGTCACAGCATCACCACAATATCATTTCCCGGGCTGTGGCTGACCACCGAAACATCCTCGTCGTTGGAGGCACGGGGAGCGGCAAAACCACGCTGACCAACGCCATCATTCAGGCCATGGTCGAAAACGATCCTCATGAGCGCATCTTCATCATCGAGGACACCGGTGAAATCCAGTGCCAAGCCACCAATTGCGTGTCCTATGTGGCGACGATGGACTTCAGCATGACCCAGGCGGTTCGCACCAGCATGCGAATGAAGCCAGACCGTATCGTCGTCGGCGAGGTTCGCGGGCCTGAGGCCCTTGATCTGCTGCTGGCCTGGAACTCAGGACATAGCGGAGGAGTCGCCACGCTGCATGCAGACAACGCCTGCAACGGCCTATCCAAACTGGCGCTCTATGTGAGCCAGCATCCCCAAGCTCCAAAGCCCATCGAACCCTTGATCGGCGAAGCCGTGCATGTCGTCGTCCATATCGTAGCGACGCCAGACGGCAGAAAAGTGCGCGAGATACTTACTGTGGATGGGTATGTAAATGGCCAGTACACGTTTTCAACAAACTTAGCGGACGAGTAAAAATGAACGCAAAAAATATTTCAATTGTGGCATTTATCGGTGTTGTCATTCTTTCAATGGCTTCATTTGAAGCGCACGCAGCGGCAGCCGGTGGCGGTGGATTGCCCTACGAAGCATGGTTAACAACCTTGCGTACTAGTGTCACAGGTCCAGTTGCATTCGCAGTTTCAATAATAGGTATTGTTGTGGCTGGTGGCGTTCTTATATTCGGTGGTGAGCTGAATGCTTTCTTCCGAAGCCTGATATTTATCGTGCTCGTAATGGCTCTGACGGTGGGGGCTCAAAACATGATGAGCGGCCTTTTTGGAGCCGGGGCAGAAATCTCCAAATCCAATACGGTGGAGCAAGCATGGCATTACGTCTGACCCCGTTGCATCGCTCCGCAAATCGGCCAAACCTGTTCTTGGGCGGAGATAGGGAGCTTGTGATGTTTACCGGCGTCGTAGCTTTCGCCCTGGTGTTCGCGGCACAGGAATGGACTGCAACCCTGTTCGGCATTTCCCTCTGGCTGCTCGCGCTCTATCTGTTCCGCCTGATGGCAAAGTCAGACCCTCTGATGCGCTTCGTCTATCTCAGGAACAGGGTCTACCAGCCCTACTATCCGGCGCGGTCGACGCCGTTCAGGATCAACATGAGGGAGCGCCGCTGATGTTTACTCAGCCTGCCAGCCTTAAGCGCCACCGGCACACCATGGAGAGTGTCGCCGACCTGCTCAACTACGCAGCGATGGTTGATGATGGCGTCATCGTGGGCAAGAACGGGTGCCTGATGGCAGCCTGGTCGTACGAAGGCGCTGACTACGCCAGCAGCACGGACGAAGAAAAGGAGTTTGTCACGCTGCGCATCAACGAGGCACTCGCGCGGCTGGGATCGGGCTGGATGATCCACATTGATTCCGTTCGAAGGACAGCGCCAGGCTATCCATCACGCGGGTTCTCGTACTTCACGGACCGCATTTCAGCGGCGATCGATGAGGAAAGGAGACGCTATTTCGAGGAGCTTGGAACGCTCTACGAAAGCGGCTTTGTTCTCACCTTAACGTGGCTGCCACCGCTGCTGGCCGAGAAAAAATTTGTGGCGCTCATGTTCGATGACGATGGGAAAAAGCCGCCAAGAAATACTCAAACAAGGGCACTCATTAACACGTTTCAGAGGGAGTGCGATTCCGTTGAAAGTCGCCTGTCGCTGGCGCTAAATATTCAACGCCTTAGATCACGTAAAGTGACTAATGAGGACGGTACCACCACGGTTTACGATGATTTGCTCTGCCATTTGCAATATTGCATTACAGGCAATTACCATCCAGTTGCCTTATCTCGAAACCCAATCTACCTAGATGCCGTTATTGGGGGACAGGAGCTTTGGGCTGGCGTGATTCCTAAGATTGGCCGCCATTTCGTGCAGTGCGTGGCTATCGACGGTTTCCCCATGGAGTCTTATCCAGGGATTCTATCGGCTCTTTCCGAAACCCCCATACCTTGCCGCTGGTCAACCCGGTTTATCGCCATGGATACCCATGAGGCAGTTGCTGTCATGGAGAAGTACCGGAAGAAATGGAAGCAAAAGGTCAGGGGGATCTTTGACCAGGTCTTTAATACGGGCCACGGCCATGTCGACCAGGACGCGGAGAACATGGTTGATGATGCCGAGGAAGCCATTGCGGAAGCCAATTCCGGCTTGGTCAGCATGGGCTTCTACACCAGTTGTGTCGTCCTCATGGCGGAAGACCGCGCGGAACTGGAGCGCGCTTCCAGGCAGCTTGAGAAGGCCATTAACTTGCTTGGCTTCGTCGCCAGGATCGAGACGATCAACACCATGGACGCCTATCTTGGAAGCCTTCCCGGGCACGGATACGAGAACGTGCGGCGCCCTCTCATCAATACCTTGAACCTGGCAGACCTTATTCCAACGTCCACAATCTGGACAGGGGAAGGGCAGGCGCCTTGTCCTATGTACCCGCCTTCCGCGCCGGCACTGGTCCACTGCGTGACGAGCGGTAGTTCACCCTTTCGCCTGAACTTACATGTGCGTGACCTGGGCCACACCATGATCTTCGGGCCTACCGGCTCGGGGAAATCGACGCTGCTAGGCCTGCTGGCCACCTCGCTGCTGCGCTACTCGGGGATGAGTATCTATTTCTTCGACAAGGGGCTCTCCTGTTACGCGCTCACAAAGGCAACCGGCAATCAGCACTACGTCGTTGCGGGGGACCATGACGCGCTGACCTTTTGTCCGCTGCAGTATCTGGAAACACCCGGTGATCGGGCCTGGGCAGGGGAGTGGATCGACACCATTCTTGCCTTGAACAACGTAACGACCACGCCATCGCAGCGCAACGCCATCGCCGAGACCCTCACTCGGATGCAGCAGAATGGCGACCGCACGCTAAGCGCCTTTTGCTTCAGCATTCAGGATCACAGCATCCGCGAGGCGCTGCAGCAATACACCATAGAAGGCGCGATGGGCCATCTCCTGGATGCCGAAAGTGATGGCTTGTCGCTTTGCCGCATGACCACTTTCGAGATCGAGGACCTCATGAACCTGGGCGAGCGCTACGCGCTGCCGGTGCTACTGTATCTGTTCCGCCGGATCGAGCGTTCCCTCCAGGGGCAACCGGCCGCCATCTTCCTGGATGAAGCCTGGCTGATGCTGGGTCACCCGGTCTTCAGAGAAAAAATCCGCGAATGGCTGAAGGTCATGCGCAAGGCCAATTGCGCGGTCATCCTGGCGACGCAATCACTGACTGACGCCGCGCGCTCAGGAATCCTCGACGTCATCGTCGAATCGACAGCCTCCAAGATCTTCCTGCCGAACATCTATGCGCGCGATCCCGATACCGCCGCGCTGTATAACCGGATGGGCCTCAATTCCAGGCAGATCGACATCCTGGCCACCGCGGTCCCGAAGAAACATTACTACTACGTTTCGGAAAAAGGGCGTCGATTGTTTGAACTGGCTCTAGGCCCCCTGGCGTTATCGTTCGTCGGCGTCAGCGACAAGGAGTCCGTGACCGCCGTGCAGCACTACGAGGCCAAGTACGGCAGGGAAGGGTGGGTCAGGGAATGGCTGCTGAACCGGGATTTGGCTCTGGAGGATTATGCATGAACGACGAGACGACCAATCCCTATCTTGCCGCCCGCATCCAGTGGAACGCGCACGTAGGAGCCGCGCTGTCGGCGGCCAGGACATGGCAGATCATCGCCATCAGTTCGCTGGCGATAGCCTTTGTGGCTGTGGGGGGCGCGGTCTATGTAGGCGCGCAATCGAAGTTCGTGCCCTACGTGGTTGAAGTCAATGAATTGGGCCAGGTGCAGGCCGTCAATATGGCTGATAAAGCCAATGAGGCCGATGCCAGGGTGATTCATGCCAGTCTCGCGACGTGGATAACCAGTGCCCGCACGGTGACGCCGGACGTCAACTTGCAGCGGGCGGCCATCTACAAGGTCTACGCGATGCTGAGTTCGCAGGACGCGGCCTACATCAAGATGAACGAATGGTTTGGACGTGACGAAGCGGCAAGCCCCTTCAAGCGAGCGGAAACCGAGACCGTCGCCATCGAAATCAATTCCGTGATTCCACAGAGTGAAACCACCTGGCGGGTTGATTGGACAGAGACAAGCCGAACCCGCGACGGCGCCCTGAAAGCGGTGCCTACCCGCTACACCAGCCTCATCACCGTTTACTTGGTTCCCACGACTTCCGCGACAACAGAAGCAGAGATCAGGAAGAACCCGCTTGGAATTTTTGTGAGAGATTTTTCATGGAGTCGCCAATCATGAAATCAAAAGCCATGCTGCCTCTCCTTGCTTTGATTGCCGGCACCGCTCTGGCCGGGCCAGGTGAAGAACTCCCGGAAAAATTCTTCAGCTCCGAAAATCCGGCTTTAACGCCACAGGAAAAAGCCGGCCTGAAAATCGGCAATCAATGGAGGGCGGCAAGTGCGTCGGGCATGAAGCCCATTGCGGGGGCAGACGGGACGGTCCAGTTCCTATTTGGCGCTACGCAACCCAGCGTGGTCTGTGCCGTGCTCCAGGTGTGCGACATCGAATTGCAGCCCGGTGAGGTCATTTCCAACTTCAACGCCGGCGACCAGGTGCGCTGGCGGATTGAACCAGCCCGCTCCGGCTCTGCCGCCGGCGAGATCGAACATATCATCGTCAAGCCTTTGGATGTTGGACTCCGCACCAGCCTGATCATTACCACGGACCGCCGCACCTACTACCTACAGTTGGTTTCCCATAGAACGGAATACATGCCGCGCGTCTCTTTCAGCTATCCGGATGACGCCGCCAAAAAATGGGCCGAGTTCCAGTCTCGAAACAGGGCGGAGCGCGAGGGCAAAGAGGCTGGCGCGGGGTATTCCACGGAGCTTGATAAGCTCGACTTCGCTTACGAAATCTCCGGCGCCGCCGCATGGAAACCCGTCCGCGTCTTCAACGACGGCCACAAAACGATTTTGCAAATGCCGGAAACCCTCTCCCAGACCGAAGCGCCGAGCCTGTTGGCGGTGCGCGGGGAAGACAGCGTGCTGCCTTGGGGAGCCGAGGCCGAGCAGGTCATCGTGAATTATCGTGTTCAGGGTAACCGATATATCGTTGACAGTATTCCTGACAAGATGATCCTGCTGGCCGGTGCTGGTCCCCATCAAACCAAGGTTACGATCGCGCGGGAGGCAAAATGATCAGACCTCTGTCTCTGACCATCGCCCTATGCACGCTGGCCGGCTGTGCACACACGGGCAACTTCTCGAAGGCGTCCACGACAGATAGTGAACTCATGGCCCGTGACACGGCGCGCGCCATGAAGGTAACCTGGCCGCCAGGCCACACCATGCTTAAAGCCGATCTCAAGAGCACGGATGCCTTCCTTGGTGTGCTGATCGCCAATCTCCAGGCGTCGGGCTATGCCATCGAGCCGTCAACCTCCCGCGCCGGCTCGGAACTCCGATATGTCGTCGACAGGGTGGATGATGCGTACCGGGTCACCGTGGCGGTCGATGATCACTCCCTCAGCCGGCTCTATCAGCACCGGGCCAACGGGCAATTGAGCCCGGCAAGCGCGTGGTCTCGACAGGAGTGAGGGATGACTGATTCCATGGCACCCAGCGCGTCGCCGGGTGGGGCCGGCGTCCGGCGCGTCAACAATGTTCCGATCATCATTTTTGGCGCTGCGCTCATGGCGTTCCTGCTCGTCATGGCCATGGTCGCTGTGCATCGCTCCAAGGCCAAAGCTGAAGCGGTAACCGACACACCCAAAGTCGGCAACGCGAAACTGATGGCCGACACCCTCACGAACGGATGGCAAGGCGGTTTCATTCAGCCCAAAGCTCCGCCCATGCCGGAGAACGTCGTCGTACCGATAGCGCATGTGGACCTGAGTCGGCCGCCAGCGCCTCCCACGATGCTGGCAGAGCCGTTAAGACCCCAACCGCAATCGCCCAAGGATCAGGAACTGGAGCGAATTCGCCAAATCAAGCTGGCCGCGTTCGAGGAGGCGGTGAAAAGCCCAACCAGCGGTCCCGCATCGCTTGCCACGTTTCGCGCCGAAAGCGGAAGAAAGGCCGCCGCAGCACCTGCCGTGTCTCAAGCCAATGCAGATCGGTGGAAACTGTTGAGCCGGCCAGAGCAGCCGGAAACAAACTTTGTTCTGAGGACTGGTTTTGTAATCCCTGCCGTCATGATCAGCGGCATCAACAGCCAGTTGGCAGGCCCCGTGATCGCCCAGGTTTCTCAGCCGGTTTACGACACCGCAACCGGCAAATACCTCTTGATCCCTCAAGGCACGCGCATATTCGGGCAGTACTCCAATGACGTTGTTGCCGGCCAGGAACGGGTATTGGTCGCCTGGCAACGGCTCATATTCCCGGACGGCAAGGCCATGGATATCGGCGAAATGCCGGGAACCGATGGAGCAGGGCTCGCTGGTCTCAGCGGCGACGTGAACAACCACTATCTGCGGATTTTCGGCCATGCCTTGCTGATGAGCCTGATCACGGCCGCCGCAACTTACTCCCAGCAGCCCAGCAACTGGTCCGCACCAGGCTCCTACGGGTATCAGCAGACGGCCACCGGCACCTTGTCCGCCGCACTCGGTCAGCAGCTTGGAGCTGCCGGAACGGCGGTACTGATGAAGAACCTCAACATTGCGCCCACCATCGAGGTTCACGCCGGGTACCGGCTCAATGTCGTTGCCACGAAGGATTTGACGTTCGACACCCCCTATCGGCCATTCGCAAAGTGAGGGAACTCCCATGAAAATGAAACGGCTCGCGCGATCTACGGCAATCATGTCCTGTCTGTTTGCCCCGTCCGCCTATTGTGTGGACTTGGTGCTCGATACAGCGGTGCTTGCAGAAGCGGCATCCACAGCTTCCTCCGCGGCCGAGCAAGTAGCGGCTCAGGCGAAGGACTACGCCCTGCAGCTGCAGCAATACGAAGACATGGTGACCAATACGCTGGCGCCGGTGGCCTGGACCTGGAATGAGACCACCCGGACCTACCAGACGGTTCGCACGTATTCGGACATGCTCCAGTACTACTCCAGTGGCGGTGGCGTCGCTGCCTATCTCTCAAACTTCCAGAACGCCAGTCACTACATGGGCTCACCGTGCTTCAGCCCCAGGGGCTGTTCCATGGCGGAAATTATGGCGATCCGCGACAGTCAGCGCTTAGCCAACGACGCACAGAAGCTCGCCAATGACTCGCAGATGCGCGGCGTATCCCTCGGGCAAGATCAGTTACAGGAAGATGCCGCGCGTCTGGCTGAAATCCAGGGTGCCGCAATGGCTGCGAAAGGCCGAAACGAAATGATGGGCGCGGCCAATCAGCTGGCTTCCGCCAACGCCAACAATCTCTTTGCGATACGCGCGCTCATGCTGCAGCAGCAAGAGGCGGAGAACGCGCGCAATGCGACGCTAGAGAACCAGGAAGCTATTCGACACGCGGCAGACGAAGCCGCGCTAAGGGGCCAATTTGTCCCGAGCCCGGAGCTCGATTACGCGAAGTACGCGCAGTAAGCAGGGAGGTGCTTCAATGAAAAAGGCACTTCACTTGGCCCTGGCCGCCGCATTGCCGATCTATTCGGGCACCGTATTGGCCCTAGACAACTCAGGCATCCTCACAAACATCACGGATCGTTATTACCGGGTAGCCTCGTCCTGGGCCAGTACAATCCTTGCGGAAGCCTCCGTCATCTTCTGGATTCTGGCGAGCATCAGCCTGGCGTGGACAGGCACGGTGTTGCTCATGCGCCGCGCTGACATACAGGAGTTTTTCGCCGAATTCATCAAATTCATCGTCACGCTCGGGTTCTTCTACTGGCTCTTGCAGAACGGGCCGACCATCGGCAAGGCCATCATCGACTCATTTGTCCGCATGGGCGGGCACGCTATTGGCACTCCTTTAACCGCCCCATCCGGCATTCTCGATATGGGCTTTCAAATCGTCTTCAAGACCTATGACCACATGAGCGTAACCTCACCTTGGCTGTCCATGGCGGGCATCTTTCTGGCCGTGGCTGTCTTGGTGTTTCTGGCGATCATCGCGGCGAATCTGACGGTCCAGTACTGTGCCGCCTGGATCATGCTCTACGCGGGCTGCATTCTTCTGGGGTTCGGCGGCAGCCGGTGGACATCGGACATGGCCATCCAATACTACAAATCCATCCTTGGCATTGCATTGAGCCTGATGACGATCATTCTCATGCTCGGCGTCGGCAAGTCGATCCTGGACCAGTACTTTGCGGCCATGAGTGGCGACATGGAGATCAAGGAACTGACGGTCATTCTGGTCGTTGTCGTCATCATGTTCGTGCTGATAAACAAAGTGCCGGCCTACCTGGCAGGTATGGTCACGCATGGACTCGCCCATTCTGGTATTGGCACGTATGGTATCGGCCTGGCTTCCGCGACGGCTGGCGTCGCCGCTTCAGCCGCTGTCCTGGGCGCCAGGTATGGTTCCAGCGGACTTGGCTTTGTGGCCAGGAAGAGCGGGGCCAGCTCGTTGGTAGAGCGCATCCGCGCGGGACAACGGAACGCAGCAAACACGGTGTCATCGAGCGCCGATGACCTGATCCTGGGCGAAATATCGGCTGGATCGCAGCACAAGGGAAGCCAGGGATGAGTGGCATTCCGCCGGTAATTCTCGAACAGCGCATCGTCTGTTCCATCGCCGCATCCATCAAGTTCAATCTACCCGCCAATGTGCTTTTGGCAGTTGCCGAAATCGAGAATGGCCGCCCCGGCCTGCAGTCGCCAAATGCCAATGGCACGCGGGACATTGGCTTCATGCAGTTCAACACCAGCTACCTCGCCAGCCTGTCTCAATACGGCATAAGGCCAGAGCATGTGGCCGCGTCGAACTGTTATCCCTTCGACCTGGCAGCCTGGAGAATCGCGGGACACCTCCAGCGCGATCAAGGAGACATCTGGACTCGCGCCGCGAACTACCACAGCCGCACGCCAAAATACAATCTGATATACCGTAAAAAATTGCTAAATGCCGCCGCGAAGTGGGAAACTTGGCTGACGGAAAATTTTAAGGTTCGGGATATTACGCCATGAGGAACAACATTTGCTCATTCCCAGGCCACAAGGCCGGCTTTGGCAACGCTGCGGCCCCGCAGCTGCCACCTCGGATACCGCTGAGGGTCTCCTTTGCCAGGGCAGTGAACGCCATCGCCCGGGAAGCAGGATGGACAGCCCTAACCATCACCATCAACGTGTTCATGGCGGCCGTCATGTTCTGCCAGTGGACGTTTGCCGTCTTGACCATTGCGCTCCTGGGCAAGCTTTACATCCACTGGCACGCGGCAGATATGGGCAGCGTAGCCTTGGAATGTCTGATTTCTTTCGGAATCTATTGTCTTGCCGCAGGAATCAGGGGCTACGCATTGCGCCCTGTTGCGAAGTCATAGCACGTCGGCTTTTTAGCCGCTAAAAGCCTCAACAGGAAGGGAATGGCTATGGTGCCAATCAGAACAGTGGTTGCCGCTTCTCTAATAGGCGCGGTGCCTGCATTTGCCGCGGACTCGATCACGGGAATTGAAAAGGTCGTCTACGTGGGGCCTAAGCATGTACCCACGGTCGATGGATCAAACGACATGGAAGAGTTCTATCACGAAGCAGGGACCTTGGACTGCAAGGATGGATTTGTCCCAATCACCCACTCCACGTTTTCGGTCCTCGTCGCCACCAATGGGGTTCCAAATGCTGCCGGCGCCGAGCAAGCATCCGGCTACAAGGCCGTGAGTGACCTCACCCTGGAAACTCTCGCCAACTACATGGCGGATTCCAAGGCAAAGGGATTCAACAAGTGCTTCCGGCGGTCGGCCGACACATACTCATTTACTGGAATCTCGTATCTTCAGGATAACATCCCCTACGTCGCAGTCCTTACCTCGACATCACCACCGTCCTACACATCGGTTTCGGCCATCGAGGCATCCATACCAGAAGGCAGCTCGGGAGAGTTTCTGATCGCACTCAACAAACCGTCCTGGCGCACTGTCACGGTCCGATACAAGGTTTCTGGAACCGCCAAGAATGGCAAAGACTTCAAGCGACTGTCAGGGAAAGCGAAGATCTTGGCGGGCAATATCTCGACAATCGTGAAGGTGACGTCCAGGAAGGATCAAGTAACCGAAACAGTCGAGCAGATTACGATTGATATAAAGCCGTCAAAGAAGTATCAGCTTAGCGGGGCGACATCGGCAACGATGCAAATATCTGATTAAACGCAGCATCGAAGGTATCGACTGCTCAGTATGTCAGATGGCGGTTGGTGACACGATTGCTCGTTCTACTCCTAATTGCAGAGGACTGAAATCGAAAACGGCCGGGACTGAAATCATCCGGTTCGGGACCACATTATTTGCAACTGATAGAGCACCGGTCTTCAAGCCTGTCCGTGGTGGCTTATCAAGGGCTGCCTGGATCCGACCCTAACCTGCCTGTGGCACCAATTGACTGGGAAAGGCAGTTAAAGGTACGCGTACTGGCAAATCACCTTTCCTGAGGTTCTAAACTGCGAAACACTCCTGGCTTTCAATCGGGAGACGCGGATGAAGAAAGAAGGCGAACGTGAGCGGTACTGGCAGGCACATCGGATTGCTTGGCAGTCGAGTGGACTCAGCCAACGGGCTTACTGTCAGCGGGAGGGTTTGAGTTTCTCGGCTTTTGGGTATTGGCGAAGCCGTGTGAAGGCCAGGGTAGAAGCGTCGTTACCGGCGTTTGTCCCGGTGCTGATCGAAGAACCCGCTGTGAAGGCAGAGGAAGCCGAGAGAGTGGCAGGTTCGGAATCTCCAGCGCTGATCTCTCCCGGATTCGGCACCGGGGTGGAGATCCGGCTGAAGTCTGGTCGGACGATTGTGGTGTCAGAGCATTTCGATGAAGCGGTGCTGGCCCGAGTGATTCGGGTGGTGGAGCAGGTGCCGTGCTGAATCCTGGGGTTTCCCGAATCTTCGTGGCGGTGGAGCCGGTGGATCTGCGTTTGGGGCTGGATGGCTTGTGCGCCCGGGCGCAGCACGGCCTGGCGTTGAATCCGTTCGGCGGGGATTGGGTGATTTTCAGGAACAAGGCGGGCAATCGGCTGAAGCTGGTGGTGTTTGACGGAGTCGGGTTCTGGCTCTGTTACCGGCGCCTGGACGGGTAGAACAAGCAGTCGTGTAACCACCCGCCACTTCGTGGACGGATAACATAGGCGGCGAGGTTTCCGGTCCTTGGACCTATCCGTCATGGTTTTCCGTATAGGATTTGCCAGGTTTTGCGGATCATTTGTGACCTAATGTCTTCGGTGTCGGGAAACAAGTGTTTCGCGACAGCCCGCACCAATACTGGCTTTGCGCCAAATGGCGGCTCATGGCACAACTGCTTGTTCTAGACCCATAGCGTAGGCAAATGTGCCAGGGCTAAGCCCAAAGATAGTTGTCCAACTCAAGGTATGGTGAGGTAAACACCGAAACGTTCCCTAGGTAAAGGTGGGAGCGGTAGTGTGCCTGTCTGTGCTTGAAGAGTGTGATGAAGTTCTGTCAAAGCTTGTTTGATCGCTTGTTCTTCTTCTTTATATTCACTTTGAGAGATCGTGTCGGCTCTGATGTGCGCAGTAAGCGCCTTCAGTTGATGTTCTTGCTGTCGAATCTCCGCATTGATTAAATCCACGAGTCTCAACGTACTGAGCCGATACTTGACTAAGGTATCGTCGTTTAGTTGCAGTAACTCCGCGGTATGCATCCCATTCGGAGTTCGGGCCTCAATCCGACCGGTTCGTCCATCGAAACGAAGATGTGAGGCCATTTTATAATCGCATGGGTTCACGACATAAGGCCCGGCTTTCTCGTCAAGCGGCCAATCATTGTTCTTTCTACTATTGCAGTTGCTACAGCAGTAAAATAGATTCGTATAGTCGCACGCTAGACTTTCGAAGCGAGGGATGCTCTTTGGTTTGTAATGATCTACTCCAAAGTTGAGATTTGGTGCGCTACTGTCAGGTTGACGACAATACACGCATACACGCGAAAACTCAGATTGGAGGAAACGCTTGTACGACCGGTAGTGTTTGAACTGCCTAGGGGAGAGGCGACGCTGATGTTGGTCTTTGGGATAGTGAAAAAGCGTCACGGCTTAGCAGGAATACCAAAGCGCTTTGCACGTTCTTCACGAACTGCGCGGATACCATCCAGTTGTTCGTATGCATCTTCAAGGGCTTCAACCTGCTCTTTTGATACGAGTGGTGCGCGCTCTGACAGACGGCTATTAAGAATTTCCAACCGAGCCATGATCTCCGACGACCGCTCGCCACTTGCATACTTAGCAGCCATTAGTCGCACACGCTGTTTAGCGATTTGATCAATTTCTGCGTTTAGTTGCGGTGCAGCGGCAGTTGCAGTGTGCGGAGATAAGGATTCAGCGAGTGTCGGAGTTGATTCCGCCCCTGGTGGCGGAGTGTGGACGCTTAGTCTTTTTGTTTCAGCAAAGAAATCGATGAGGCTCGCCCCCGCTGTCACAAATTCGGTCTGCTCAGACAGCACCTTTCGCTGCGGGCTACTTTCCTGGAATGAGCTTGGCTGGAAAGGCGCAACATTGGCCCAATTAACCGAATTTATCAGTGGGGTAGTGTCTATGTAGTAATCCATGACCGAATTCAGCTTCTTTTCGAGTGAGTTTCTGCCGACAAATGTTCGCGAGCTTTTGGGCCAATTGCCCAGTCGAAGACGTCAAATACTTGTGCATGCATTGCGTCTAAGGCTACCCCGGTGTCGCTAAGTAATATCTCATTGCGGAATGAGTCAATGTCTAATAGGTACTCCGGCCCAATCTCTCCCGTGGCGTGCTTCTGTTTCAAGACGATGCCATGTTGCAGCAAGCATCCGCCATCATTTGCCACAAGCTGAAGCTTCCCCGCGTACTCTTGGATTCCGGCAAAGCTTCTAGAAAGAATTGGGCCAACAAGCTCAGGATTCACCCATCCGTGCACTGGATCTGCGCCACTGTCTATAACGTTAATATAACGAAGACCAATGCGTGTGAAGAAGTCCGAATCGATTACCTTGGACGCAGCTTCGACTACACGTAGCACTCGCTCCCTCATGTGATCATAGTCGCTGTAAGCATTAGTCTCTACTGAAAGAGCGCTCTGTTTGAGCGACACTGACCAAGTGCGCTTTGTCGATCGAAAGATGTGTGCGTAATTCGATCCAGCCCCCCCAATCCCTACGGTAACTTCATTCGTCAATTCAATGTAGGGATATTCCTTCCTGAGTGCCTTGACGAACGCGGCTGGTGGTCGAGACTCGCCCAGTTCCATCAGTGTCGGGAAACGAAGTTCGCAAACTGCCTGGCGCAAGAAGTTGCGCTTGTACTTGTCAACATTCGTAGAATGAATAGCGACTAAGGAGTCTGCGTCCCAATTTGGAGTCATGCTGTTGCCAAAAGGTGTGAAGCGTGTGGCGCTGAATCGTAACAGATTTTGCCATGCGTTGAGCCGCCAGTCACCCTGCTTATTAGCTACGCCACCGCGTTCAAATTGACAGGCGTTGACATCGTCCGATTTTGGCCGTCTGCACCAGTTTGTAGACAGCTCCCGTAAGCTGCCGCTCGCGCTATTCAAAGACCAGATATGAGTGACTCCTATGGCCGAGGATATGGCGACCCCGGATGAGAATCGAACGTCAGCTGCCTGGGTGGAGCAGTCGTACCATTGACCACTTGGCTGATAGCGCGATGGGCTAGAATTGGCTGCGAGTTGTCTGCCTTGACTTGTCGCAGTAGGGTAGACCTATATGGTACATGGCCGATGAGACGATTTACCGTCTTAATAGGGTTCGTTCTGGGTTTTGGGACAGGCCACGGAGTAAAGGTATAGAGCCTAATGAAACAAAAACTATGGGTTCATTCAGTTGCAATTGTTGTGGTCCTAAGCCGGATGATTTCAGTCCGGCATCGATGAATGCAGTCTCAGTCGCAAACAATTCAGTCCCGAGAGCCTTTTCAGTTGCACATAATTCGGTCCTGAATTCCCGCTGATTGCAGTCCTGAGAGTTTTCGATTTCAGTCCGCTACAGCTAGTTTCCATTGGATATCGAGCAAGAGGTGTAATCTGCTGCTGCTTGATCGTGACCTCGGAGAGTTACCTCATTCCACTCGGTCGGAACTGGTGAAAGGATGGTGGCTTTACAAGAACACTTCGCCTTTCCTGAATTTCAATCCGTTCCATGCGACCATGAATGATTGATCCAGCCATGAATCATACTGAGAACACTGCTTTCGTCCCAATTCTTACTATGATGGTGGACTACGGCAATGCGCCGTTCCTGTGGCTGGTCGATAACCCCGAGAGACGTGGAGTTGGTGGGAATATCTGCGACGGCACTTACTGGG
Source organism: Methyloterricola oryzae (assembly GCF_000934725.1). NCBI lineage: Bacteria > Pseudomonadati > Pseudomonadota > Gammaproteobacteria > Methylococcales > Methylococcaceae > Methyloterricola > Methyloterricola oryzae. The sequence continues at coordinate 29,470 of NZ_JYNS01000021.1, read as the reverse complement.
ACGAGTCGTGCCCGATGTCGGAAGGGCTCTGGCATAAATTTGCGGTTTGGGCCATTACGTTCGACCGAACGGCGTTCTACTCCGACAATTACGATGCCGATGACTGGGACTGGGTCGCCTTCAATGCGCGCGGCCTGCAACTTGCCCGCTGGCTTAAGGAAGAAGTCGGCACTGCGTATCGCGTCGTTTACAAGAAGCCTTGCGAGGATCCGAATCACCGCATCGATGAACGCACGGAAATCCTTACAGATGGCGAGCTAGTGCGGTTGCCAATATTTCGTGGTTCTTTCCCCAAGCCACCGCACTTCTGCCAGCACATTGTCTCTGGCGGACAGACCGGCGCGGATCGCGGTGCGCTGGATTTTGCCATCAAGCATGGCTACACGCACGGAGGTTTGGCACCTCGCGGACGTCAGGCAGAGGATGGCTTAATCCCGTTGAAATACCAGCTTACCGAGTTGACGCAAGGTGGCTATCGCCAGCGCACCCGCCGTAACGTAGAAGAAAGTGATGGTACCTTGATCGTCAACCTGGGCGCACTCGATGGCGGGTCGCTGGCAACGGAAGCCTTCGCCCAGAAAACGGGTAAACCGATTCTCGTCGTTCAGCTTGACTCCGGAGTGTCGATGGAATTAGCGGCAAGCGTTGCGACGTGGCTGCGCCTGCACACCATTAAGACATTAAATGTGGCTGGACCGAGAGAGAGCAAGCGGCCTGGTATTCATCATCGAACAGTTGAATTTCTGGAGGCAGTCGATGCCGCATTCCAACTAGGCGTAGAGCAAACAGCTGTGCCATGAGCCGCCACCGGACAAAAAAGCCAGCATTTCTGTGTTGGCGCTCACTGAAAATTGACCGGGTTAACTCTGATCCTTTCCTTGTTCTTTCTTGCGGCGCAGAAAGGAAGGCTTGGCGGCTTCGATATCGGCGTCATAAAGAGCGCCCTCATCCTTGGAGGCGATGCGCGAATAAAGGGCCCTGGAAGAGAAGAGCGATTCTTTTGCAAAGCGCTCTGTGTCCTCCTGCTCTGCCAACTTCTCAAGCTTGTCGACAATCTTGCCAAGCCAGGGATTATCCTTGGCCCGTTTCCTGACATCCCGCATCAACCGCCGTACCTGCTTCCAATCACCACGGCGAGCCGCCTGTTGCGCCTGCTCCTGAATGTCGGCCGCCTCGACTTCGCTCACCCGAAGCGCCACCAACTCGTTTTCACTGATGCTGTTGAAAGCCTGTACCGGCAGGCTGGGCAATTCAATGGATGCCGGCAACACCATTGCATTGCCGTCGAGCGTTTGCGCGGAGACCTCCACACGCAAGCAATAACACGATCCGCCTTCTCCCTGGCCGGATAAATGAGCGGGTATTTTGAGCCTGATCACGGCCCACGCTTCGCTGCCGTAGGCCAGGTCCGGTAAGATGGTAGTCTCTTGCTCTTTGGCATAAAGGTTTAGGACAGCCGCCTCGATACCGGCAAGCGGTTCCAATCTCAGCCTTAGCTGCTTCGCGCACAGGGCGTCAAGCAAGTCAAATTCCCGTTGGAAGGGATCCATCAAGTCGTCAGCGGTTTCACCATAGTAAGCGTTGCCCTGGCCAGCCTTGGCCATACCATCCATTAGATCTTCGTTGAAATGGAAGCCCAGCCCATATGTGGATGTCGTGACCTGTGCGGCGGCCAATTCGGCGCATTGGGCATTGATTTCGGACATTTCGGTAAGACCGCGATTCGCCTGCCCGTCAGACAGGAGCAAGACGCGAGAAACGGTATCCGACTTTACATAGGGTGCCACTTCGCGCACGCCCTGCAGCCACCCACCATGGAGATCAGTGCAGCCACCAGACTGGATTTCATTGAGCACGGAGAACCGCTGCACATTGTCGCGTAGCAAGCCGTTTGGGACTAAGGTCTGCACCCGGTCATCATAAACGACCAGCGCAGCTCGATCCTGCGGGTTCAGTCGCTCCACCATGCGACGGATGCAGCGGATGGCTTCCTGCAAGGGAGGGCCGTCCATCGACCCAGAGCGGTCCAGAACGAACGCCAGGTTAAGTTGCGGCTTCTGGTGATCGAGGGGAGGCGTGTCCGGCCCCTGTACCTGGACCAGCAAGTCGACCGTATTGTCGTAGCCTGCCACCAACGCAGGTCTGCGGGGCGTCAGTTTCAAGGTAACCGGCTGTAGTGATGATGTGGTGGCATTCATTTCGGGCCTCTTCGCAGTGACAGTAGTTCGTCTCGCAGCACCTGAACGATGGCTTCTCCAAGGGCATCAAGGCTGTCCAATGGCAGCGCCTTTAATCGAGTGGGATCGAATAAGAGCTCGCACCACGGCGTCAATGTCACTTTCGAAAGCGGAATCACCAGGGGCTCCCCGGTCTGATTTCCCAACCGGCGCAGCGTGTCCCGCGCGGTGCTCTTGCTTCGAGACACCCCCGAGGCATACCGCAGGACGACGTCAGGGATTTTCGCGTCAAGTGGCTCGGTGGCACTTGGCGTTACCGATTGTGTTGGTTGGCCAGACGTACGCTTGAACTTGGCTACCAGCTTTTCAGCGTCCGTGGCAAGGTGCGGTTCTGGCAGCAGATCAAGCAGATCATCCGGCTCATGGAGTCGTGTGAATTCGGAAATCTTGGCCAGCGGCCAGCCGTCGGCGAGCAATTTCCGGGCGGCCAGGAATTCGACGATCTGGCGAATTCCGTAATAAGCCTCCTTGCCGGAACGCACGGGCCGTTCAAGGATGCCCAGTTGGGTGTAGTTCCGAACCAATCGCTCATTAGGCACGCCCTCATCAACCAGGCCGACTTCCTTAAGCAAGGATTGAAGCTTCTCCGCCAACTCGGACGCCGTACCTTTCCAGGCTTGATTCTTTGCGACCCATTCGCGCATGACTTTTCGCTTTTGAATGACATTGACATAGTCAAGTGTAACTAACTCTTATAGAATGTCAATGACATTAATCAAAGTCACTAAATCCTGGCCCCACCGATCTCGCGAGCACAGATCGAGGAGCTTGCAGAATGAGGGTGTATTACCCACCTATGCCAGGGCAGTCGGAAGTAAAATCGATCTTCCAGAAATCGGTGGATCGTCAAAGTGCTGTCGCTGGCGGTCCCGAATTTGACGCTATACGCTGCCAGTTCAATCAGCAGAGGCAATTCCAGAGCTTCTATGCCGGAGAGTGGGCTGTCGGCAACTAAACGGTCTGTTCCCGGCACGCCTAGTACAGCGGTTGTTCCCGTTTTGGCCTGACCTGATCATCTGTTCAGGCAGCGCAAAATCGAATAGATTTCGGCATACTCCGCCACAGTTGCCAAACGGCGTCGATGCCGTAGTTCCGGAAGGCTCCACATCATGAACGCCGCTTATCGTCAAATACTTCCCTGATGACCACACCGCGTAAAGGAACATCCAAGCGGAACTACCGCTATCAACTGCGCGTGGAACTGCAGGATATCTCCCCCATCATCTGGCGGCTGATCTGGGTAGAGAGCAACCTGTCGCTGGTACAGCTGCATCATGTCGTACAAGCGGCGATGGGCTGGTCCGATGCCCATTTGCACGAATTCACGATTGACGATATGCATTACGCCACTCCACACCCGGAAGATGATCTGGACAGGCCATTGAGCGATGAGCGCCGGGTCCGCCTGCACACTCTCCTCAAACCTGGGCTCGAGTTCGAATACCTATACGACTTCGGCGATAGCTGGCAGCACACCATTCGGGTTGAACGGGCCGAATCCGTCAAAGAACTTTACGGTTATGCTCACATTGAAGCGGGCTCCCGTGCCTGTCCGCCGGATGACTGCGGCGGCCCATGCGCCTACCAGGCTTTCCTCGACCAACTAAAAACAGATCCTAGAAACGAGGAAGTAACCGAATTCCTGAACTGGGCCGGCAATGACTTCGATCCGAGCCGCTTTGACCGTCATGCCGCCAATGCGACTCTTTCTCGCATGGCATGGAATCGCTGGGGCACGAAATAATGCCTTGCCTGCGGCTTCTAGACTCCTGCTGGGCATTTGACTTAAAACCTCGGACTCACCGGTGAACCTAAGCGAGCATAATGAACATGCACTCGCCGTCGACGTAGCGGCAAGTTCATCGCCGCATACCCCTCCGCTGCGCGACCACCTGAAATCTCTCCCTTTGCTCAGACTGCTCGACTTTTTGCCGCTGAGTTCTGACAACGCCATCAACGAAGGCCTTCATTTGGCGTTCAACAGCATCATGACCCAAGCTACTTTTCACAGCCAGATCATTGAAGTCAGTGAAGGCCTTTGGATTCTCGGCCTGCTCACCGGGGGCGAAAATGGGAAAAATCGCCTGGCCTCCCACTGCTTGCGCCGCTTCCTTGGCCTTGTCACGACCTGGGTTATGCTCGTATTCCCGCATCACTGCCAGGTCGTCATCACCGGCAATAATGATCGGCTTGTCTGGGAACCGATTACGCAACAGACGGGCAACGTGGGGCAGGTTACCTGAATCAAATGCGGATACGACAGGCTGTCCTAACGCACTGGATACAGTGTCAGCGGTCGCGTACCCTTCGCTGATCACGATTGCCGGGGCCGCTTCGAGAGCCGCTAGCCCATCACCGCCAACTACATGGAAAGTGTCGGTCTTCGCGCTGTCCTTGGCAAAGCGTTTCGCCCCATTCGCTTGAATGGACTGAACGCTCACGATCTGACCATTGATATCCTGCGCTGGTAGCAACAAATCGCCAGCCGTGAATACCAGCTTGTCCGGGTTGGCGTCGCGCAATTCCTTCGACTCGCGCCAATTCTGGCTGATGAGAATCATCGAGTCTTCCGGTAAGGCGCTGGCATCGGCAGGAATGACTTTCAGGCTGCCAGGTCGCGCCTGTTTGCTCACCAGATAGGGATGGTCACCCGGAGCTGCTGGAGCAACCGCCAGCAAATCGCGGATTGCTTCGGTTACCACAGCGCGCCGAGCGGCTTGTTCTGCCTCGCGCCGCTGCAACTTCTCCGCTGCCTCTGCCGACAGCCGGGCCTTTTCCTCCTGATTCAGCGCATAGCCCTTGCTTTTCCACCGTATCTCCAAGCCAGTCCGGTTGTTCTTGGCGTAGGCCGCTGGATGTCCATCCAGATGCGCTACGTAGAAACCCGCCTTTTCGCCGTTTCGATCTCCTTCGACGGCAATCCGGTGGCGCTGCCCATCCATAATGGGATGCTCTCCGGTTACCAGAGAACCGATGGCCTGCAATGCCTCGGCAAGCTCTTCAGCCGGCGACATCGCGGGGCCTTGCTGAGCAGTGACATTCTCCGGCAACCAATGCCGAAGCTGGTTCATATCGGCTGAGGGGCCGGCATACCATGACTTGGTTTGTTTATCCCACAAGGCTCCGGCCGCTTTGGCAGCATTGCGTTCGCTGTAGGGCACCGCGAGATAGTGGCGCTTTGCGGTGGTCTTAGCTCTTTCTCTAACGGTATCCTGATCCTGCTTCCACTTCGCGAACGGTCGCGGATCAACTCCGGCAGGGACATACCAGGACTGCCGAGCTCGGTCCCACTGGGCACCGAGTGACTTAGCCTCGTCCTTCTGCCGGAAGGGCACATCAATGTATAGGCGATCCGGATTTGTTGCCTGCGAGTCCCGCTTTTCTTGCTCTGCAATCCGTCGCTGCATGTCAGGGTCGTTGAGCAGAGCAACGGCTTCGGCCGTCTTGCGCGCTTCACGGGCGGTCAAGATATCTTCCTTGGTGCTGTTCGGATCAGTCTTGATGCGTTCCTCCTCGGCGCGTGCAAACCTGACTGCGGCCTCATAGTCGATAGCAGCATTCGCACTATCGTCAGCCATTGCCGTCTCCGTTGTCACCTTGTCTTCAGCGATGGCCGCCTGATTTCTTCGCGCTTGTGCAACCGCGTCGCGCCATGCCTCCGCGGCAATTTGATAGTTTTCCCTGGCTGCTTGCGCCGCCATGTCTTCATGCCGTTCCTGATAGCGTGCATCGCTGGCTTTGCCGGACCCATACACGCGGACCAGTTCCCCCTGATAAGCCTCGTCTGCGGCTTTCATCGCTTGATAATGCCTGGCCGTGAGGTCTGCCACCGTTGGCGCTGGCTGTTGCTGCTCGATGCTCTGCACTTGCTTCTGTTCAAAGCTGAGTATGTAGGCATGGATCTTTTCGGCGTCGGCCGCCGCGCGGAAAATCTCTAAAGGGTCTTCCTTGAGTGCCTTGATCCAGGAGCCAACATAGGCGACATGTTGCCCCGGATCGTGACCTATCCCCAACTCGTCGCCCAGCGTCATGCTGGCTATCTCCGCCCTCATTTCTTCCTTCGCATACATCTCGCTCCCGAAGGGGTGCGACAGGTCCCGCGCGAGCCTGCTTTCATGACCACTCCAATGCCCTAGCTCATGGAGCGCGACCCCGTAGAATCGATCTGCGCTGGCAAACTGGCCCTTGTCCGGCAGATGGATGCTGTCAGTGGAAGGGCGGTAGAACGCCTGATCTTGCAGGGCGTAGCGAATATCGGCGCCGGAGGCCTGCAAGATGTGTTCAGCACGCGCTAGGGCATCCCACTCGACCGGCTTACGCTCCAAGGGTGGCAGGCCGTCGATCTGCTCGGCGTTGAACACAGTGGCGAAAAACACGCGCGGCCGTTCCAGGGTGACGGTTACGGTTTCCGGCTTGCCGTCCTCGTCGAGTACCGGGCGACCTTCTTCATCACGCTTGGACTGCTGTTCCGTAAACTTCCAATACTGGATAGGCGTGCCGCGCTCGCCCTTGCGAACCTGGGCGCCGAGTGAGGCGGCCTGCTTGTAGGTCATCCAGCGCTGATCGGTGTAATCCTGCGCCATGAGATAAATAGCATTGATACCCCGGTAGCGCTTCCCCGTGGTGGGGTTCATGGGCACTGTCGATCCTGGCGGGGCCGATTCCCAAGGAATCTGCCAGGGTGCGACGCCGCGTTCCAATTGGGCGATGAGCTTTTCCGCAACGGTTTGGGCAAACGATTTCTTGTCTGACGAAGCTTTCTCTGCCATGGGCTTACCATCCTGGTCCGTTGTAGAGGATGAAGACTGTCCGGGAGACGACACGGCGGGTCCCTCAGGGACACTGAAGGGCTTGGCGCCCTGATCTGGAAGCCGCGCGGAGAGCGAATCCTTGGGCTCTGGTTGTTCGGTTGCGGCGTTGCGAGCGTTTTCGAAGAGATCGATCACCGGTTTGGAAGCGGTGATACGCTCGAATGCAGCGATGTCGCCGGTGGGAATGAACATGCGCTCCTGCCAGTTGATGCGTTCCATGAAAGCGCCTTGCGTGGTCAAAAGCCGCTTTTCCGCGTCACTGATCCTTCCCTTGATTTCGACGCGCTGCTCAGCGTTGACCCTGGAGGTGGAGATTTCCCAACCATTGGACAAAATTGCGCGTTGCCCGCGCTGGATCGCGGCGAACAACTCGGCTGGCGACATGTTGGCGATCGCGGAATCCAGACCGAGATTCTTGAGGGTTTGCTTGGCTGCATTGGGGCCAAGCAGACGGCCGAGGAGTTGCTCGCCGTCGTCAGTCTGAAGCCGGTAAATGGTCTCCGCGCCCTCCACACGGTCCCATATCGGTAGAATCACCCCGACCAGCATGCGCGAGGTCTCGGTTTCCGTCTTCGGAGCCGCCTCGATCTGGGCATTCCACAAACGTTCTGCCTCGGCCGCATCGATCGGCCGCGTCAGCGTCACTCTGGTATAGGCGCGCTTGACGATCCTGTCTTCCCAGCCGCGGTGCAACACATCGGCATTGTCAATGTACCGGTGACCTCCTTTCTTGATTCCGTACACAACGCCCCGCTGAGTGGGAATGCCATCGGAGTTCAATCGCTCGCCCCGGTCATCCAGAAAGAACACCTCGCCCGTGGTCCGTCCGTGTTCTGATACAAACCAGCCGCTGAACTTTCCCGCCGGCTGCCGGTTGCGAGCCAGCGCCGCGATCTCGTCCCATTCCAGATAGGCAATCTCTTGGGTTACGGCCAGTTCCACATAACGAGTCTGCGCACCGGTTCTGGCATCCTCGTAGGCCACCTCGTCGCGGGTTTTTTGAATGCTGACAGCATGTAAGGTCTGCAATCCCTCGTCGTAGAGCCCGCGCTGTTTCGCGTACTCCACGGCTTCGATGAGGCGAGCTTCAAACTCATCGAATACGCCGTTCTGCTGATCGGTCTTCAGGGAAAGGAGACGATTCAGAAACTGCGGGATGTCGGGGATTCTGCTCTCTTCAAAGGCGCCGTCCTTGTCGAGCAGAGCAAGCCCCATTTGCCGTGTGACCGTCTGGAAATCCAACGGTGTCCGATCGCGGTACAAATCCACGAAGAAGTTATAGAGAGCGACCTTGGCGTATTCGCTCTCCAGATTGTCGGCCGCCGTGAACATGCCTTGGCTGGTCGCCTGGCGCTGGCCCCGCGTCAGCGCCCCGAGCTGGTCCAGGCGCCTGGCGATCGACGATACAAAGCGCTTCTGCGCCTTCAGGTTGGTGGTCGGCAGCACATAGTGCGGCTCGCTTGCCTGATTCGTCCGGTGGGTGCGCCCGAAGCCCTGCACCGCCGCGTCGGCCCGCCATCCCGGTTGCAGTATGTAGTGGATACGCTTGCGCGTGTTCTGGGCTGTGTTGTCGGCATGGAATGAATACCCAGTGCCTCCAGCACCAGAGAACACCAGGATCTTCTTCTTGTCCTGCATGAACAGATCGGCATCCACGCGTGATGAATTCTTGCCCCGCTTCTCTTCCTTGACGCGTAAATTGCCCTCATCGTCGCGTATCTGGACAAAGCGCCGGCCACGGCCGGTGACCTCTGCCACCAGGTCAGGCCCGAAGGCGTTGATGATAGAATCCAGCGGATTTTCAGGTACACGGATGTGCTGGAGACTCGATAGAAGCGCATCGCGAAGCGCGATGGCCTCGCGGTCGAAGACTTGATTCTCCTCGGAGTCGCGTACCGGCACATAGATCGTGTTGCCGTTGAGATCGGTGGACTCTTCGAAAGCGGCCACCGGGAATCCGTTGCGCACGTAGTCCATGAGCATCTGACGGGGTGTGAAATCCAGATCCTCCAAGGCGGCGTCGTTTGCCGTCGCATCGGCGATGATGCGCTCCTGGGCCGCTTCGTTCGTGTTGACGATCTGGATGACCGCGACATGGCCGGCGTCGAGTTGCTGCCGGATGTGCTCGATCACGGCGGGCGTTTGCATGGCCGTGATGATCTGGTTGAAAAACCGCTGGTGGGCTCCCCAGAACTGTGCCATTGCCGCGCTTTTGCCGGGACCGCTCTTGCCTGCCTGGGTGATTTCTAAAGCCTTCTCGACGTTGTTCAGGACAATCTGCCATGCGCCGGCCAGCTCGTTGTAGATGTCCTCCTGCAATTCGCTAAGCGTATGCTCCATGCGCTCATAGGTAACGCCGTCATAGGACAGCGAGCGCGCCAGGTACATGCCCATCGCTTTCATGTCGCGGCTGATCAATTCCATCGCCGCGATCCCGCCGGCCGAAACGCCGCTAACAAAGCCATTTACATCCGCAAAAGGGGTGCCTTCGCCCCACAAGCCGAGCCGATCCGCATAGCTCAGATTGCTGACCTCCGTGGCGCCGGTTGCGGATACATAGACGACTCTGGCATTGGGAAGCTCGCGCTGCAGATTGATGCCTGCCAGGGCTTGTTGGGAGGGCTTACGAACGCCACGCTTGGCTTTGATCGCAATGGCGTTGCCCATGCTGTGGGCTTCGTCGAAAGCGATCACGCCATCGAAGTCCTTGCCCAGCCATTCCACCATCTGCTGCAAACGGGTCTTGCCGCCACTTTGGCCCTGATCGGTGGCCTGCTTTTTCTCGCCACCACGAAGGGTCGAATAAGTGGTAAACAAGATGCCATCGGGCTGGGTAATTTCGTTGCCCGCCTTGGTCTTGCCCTGAAAGAATATCCGCTCAGGATCGCCACCAATGGATGAAAAGTCCCGGCGTGCGTCGTTGATCAGGCCCTCATTGAAACTGATCCATACCGCCTTCTTGCGGCCCTGCATGAGGTTATCCAGGATGATCCCTGAGATTTCACGGCCCTTGCCGACTCCCGTGCCGTCGCCAATAAAGAAGCCCTTGCGCGAGCCGTTCGGCAGCAGCTCGGAATGTGCCTGGCCGGCGTAGATGATGGATTCAAGCTGGGCGATGGAAAGCAGTCCTTGACGGACCACACGCGGCGGCAGCGACGGTGAATAACTGGGCGAGGGCGGTTCGACCGCTGACATGGCCGCCGATTGCACAAGCTTTCCGGGATGCGCATGAGCGTCCGGAATGGTCAGACGCTGCGGAGTATAGCTGGCAAAAACGGAATCTGAGAATTCGCCGACCTTGGAACTGCTGGCCTCTATGGCGATGCCGGTTCCATCTTCGCCCTCATCGAGGCCAGCATCTCCTCCAGTAGCATGGCCGCCGATTCCTCCAGGCTCTCCGGCAAGCTCATCTCGAAAGTCACGCCCGGTTCCGATTCCGTCATCAGGGACATCGCCAGGGCCGGGTTCGACGATAGTTTCGCGATCAACAGCATGGGCTCCGGAATTGTCGGCGTCTCCAGTAAATTCCGTTCCAGCGCTTCGCGGATCAGGACTAGCGTCGCCAGTTCCCGGTCCGGATCGAACGGAATCCGGCTCTGCTTCAGAATGGCTTCCGCCTGTTGATTCAACGGGTCCTCGTTGTATGTGCGGTAGGTGTTGACGGTCATGGCGGATGCTATCCAGTAGGGCAGGCAGCTCGGCGACGGATGCGACCTGTCCTGTTAAAACGGGTTGGAGGGTTGGGCCGGTCTTGTCGATCACCATGATCTGGTTATCGAAACTCGTCCCGTATTTGGCGTACTCCCGGCCGTTGATTCCAATGTTTGCGCGTACGGTGTACTTCGCCTCGATCTCACGCCACCAGGAACGGAAAGCCGGACGATCAGCAGCCATGCCCTGGCCGACAATCGCGACAAGCCTTCCTCCGTCCGCCAGCCGTCTTAGGGCTTGCTCGATGTGACGGGCGCCATTGGCCGTATCACGCTGGCCTTCAACGCGTCCAGCGGTTGAGGAGAAGGGCGGGTTCATCACGATAACGGATGGAACCGTCTCGCGCGGGAGCACGTTATCGATCTGCTCCGCATTCTCCCGGAACAGGCTGGCAGACGGGAACAACTGGGCCAGCAGGGCATGCCGGCGCGGTGCAAGTTCGTTCAAAACGATGTCCGCGCCGGCAATGTGGGACCATATGGCAAGATCACCTGTACCTGCCGAGGGCTCCATCATCCGGTCCGATGGACGAATATTCGCCACCCAGTTGGCGACGAATCCCAGAGCCGGGGGCGTTGAGAATTGCTGGTATTCCTCCATTTCGGCATCACGCCTGGTTTGCGTCGGCAGGCGTTGAATGCGCTGGGTCAGCTCTGCGGCTTTCGCCTGTGCCCAATCCACCCCTTGGGCTGTCCAATCGGCCGTTTCAGTGGCAACCAGATGGAGATTGAATGCGGCTTCCATGGCATCGTAGGCATCCTTCGTTGAATATCGTCCCTCGGCCTGGGTGCCTCCAAACACCCGGTTGGCTGTATCCGTGAGGAACGACCGCGTAATCTCGCCGTCTTGGTTTAACTTGTCGGCCAACGCCAATGCGAGTCGATGACGCAATTCATCAAAACCAGGCTCGGCGATCGCCTCCACCGTTGGCGGCACAGAAGGCGGCTCTTGGATGGCCTGAGGTTGAGTGGTCGTAGATGGCTGCGGGATGAGCCAGTCGTCAAAAAGGTCTAGTTGTGTGGGCTTTGGCGTCCTTTCCATGGGCCTTTAGTCCTCGTCCGGCAGATCGGTGGCACTCTCGATGGCGTCGTCCTCGGTCAGCGCATCCTCCACAAAAGCCCCAGCCGACTCGGCCTCATCCGGATCGAACTCGGCGGCATAGCCGGGGATTGCCGCATCCGATAGCTTTTCAGCAATGGCCTCACCATCAGGAACACCATTTTCTGGAAGGAGTGGGACAACTTTCTCGCTCATACACGACTCCTTGCGCTTGCTTTTATCGGCCCTTTCAGCACGGGAATAGGGTGAATGGACCTCATGTCACCAAGTGACGAGTGGGATAACCACGCCGCGAATTAGCGAACTGTCGACCGGGCCAAAATACCTTCCGTCAAAAGATCGTGGGCTGTAGTTAGATATCAGTAAAACGTCATTTTCGGACAGCCTAAAACCTATTTTACTATATATCGGTAACCTCCGGCCGGCAGGATCGGCGGACATTTGCGCGGTGTTTGGGATTGATGAGCCGTTGACGGATACGCCGGATGGCTCGATGGAAACCACGTCGTTTTTAGCGGCTAAAGCTCGCTTGAACAGGTATTCATAACCGCCAGGGCAGAAGCCAACTCCGATGTAGCCTCGCTGGAATGCCTCCGCTATCACCGGCAACTCTGGCGGACACGCTAACACGGTGTCACCCGGTGTAACCGGAAGATCAGTGAGCCAGTAAACCCCTGGCGGGATGCTGTGCGTGGTATTCACGCGCAAACCAGCCCAACCAGCAGTACCCACAGCAGTGGTCAAAAGGAGAGCTGCGGAAGCAAACCGGCGCAGCGTCATAGCGTGATCCTTTGCGGTTCGGTCGCGCGAATCAGGCAGTCTGTCTTGTCCGGCGCGGGAATCTCAGCCCTGACCTGAAAAATGGGATCTTGGAAGTACAGCGGCTGTCGCCCGTAAATGGCGGGAAATCCAGCGGCATAAATAACCATGTCGCCAGGCTCGGCTATCTGGTCGGAAGCGTTCTTCTTCGGCCCTGGCATCCGAAGTGCCTCATCGACCGTCAGCAGTGGCCGCTGAACTTCCTGCTGCGTCCTGGATACATTACCGAGCAGGATGGAAGAACGTCCTCCACTGGTGGTGATTTGCTCCTTCAGGATGGTCGTTTGGCCGGTGAGCTTCGACAAGTATTCGGCTGTCTCGACTCGATTCGGTGGAAAAGCATTCTGGATGTGGCAATTCGAGGTGATGGCCTCATCGTGACCGTACCCGGTCTCGCGGCTCTTGAGTTGATTGATGTCCTGACAGATCAAGTACGCCTTGATGCCATAGCCAGCGATGAAGGCAAGTGATTCTTGCAAAATATCGAGACGCCCCAGGCTCGGAAACTCGTCCATCATCAGCAACAGACGGTGTTTGTAGTGAGCTTTCGACCTGCCTTTCTCGAACTCCATTTTATCGGCCAGCAATCGCACGATCATGTTCACCAATACTCTGACTAGAGGCCGCAGGCGAGCTTTATCGTTGGGGTGGGTGACGATATACAGACTCACGGGATCGTCGTGGTTCATCAGATCCGTGATCCTGAATTGCGACTTCCTCACGTTGTTGGCGACCACTGGGTCGCGGTAAAGAGCGAGATATGACTTGGCCGTCGAGAGAACCGATCCGGCTTCCTCTTCGGGCCGGTCAATCATGTCCTGTGCGGCGGAAGCCACGACCGCATGAGGCTGTCCGTCCACATGCGCGTAGGACGTCATCTCGCGCCAGAGTTCTTTAATGGGCCGCTTGGGGTTGGTAAGAAGCGCATCGACAGCCGGCAAAGTAGCAGGGGCCCCCTCATTCTGCCCCTTATATAGAACATGCAGAATGACGCCGACAAGCAAGGCATGAGAGGTTTTCTGCCAGTGTGATTCCAGCCCCTTGCCATCGGGGTCCACGATCAAATTGGCCAGGTTCTGCACATCGCCGATGACAGAATCGGTCCCAAGGCGAATTTCCTCCAGCGGGTTCCAAGCCACGCTGCCGACGCTGGCGGCCGGATCGAAGCGCAGGACACGATTACCCGCATGCTTTTGCCGCCAGCCTGAAGTAAGCGCCCACAGTTCGCCTTTCAGATCGGTGATGACTGCCGAATGTGGCCAGCTCAACAGGGTCGGGATAACCAGGCCAACCCCTTTGCCCGAACGGGTCGGAGCGTAACAAAGCACATGCTCTGGGCCATTGTGGCGGAGATAATGTACCTTGCCGGCCTTGTCCTTCCACGCACCGACATAGACGCCATCGTTGTTAAACAAGCCGGCCGCCTCGATGTCCTTACAGTTCGCCCACCGCGCTGAGCCATGCAGGAACTCGTGCGCCTTGGCTGTATTGGCCGCCACCATCTTTGCCAACGCAACGGCAACGAGTCCAAGCGTGGCGACTATCATGCCGACGCTGCCCGACTGCATGATGGCGTCGGGATAGGTGGTGTACCAGGCGTTGGCCCACAGCAAAATTTGCCAGGGCGCATAGACAGGGCCGAGGCTGCTTCCCAATGCAGCCTGGTAGCCGAACTGGTGGGCGAACCACTGAGTCGCAGCGACAAATCCAAGCGCAAAGGCGAGCAAGACTCCGACAGCATGCGGATTGCTTCGGCCTTGGCCCTGCCGAACCTGAGGTCCGACAGCATTGTCGCGTTTCACCGCGCTCGTCCTTTGGTCTGTTGCTGAACCGCGCCATTTACGAACGTAACGGTGGTCCCGACGAGCTTCCGTCGTAACTGACTGGCCGTGGACTCATCGACCGGCAGCACATAGACATGTGTGTCCTTTTGCAAAAGCGCGAGAAGCTGGCCCTTCACAGTGCGTAATCCTCCATAAATCATCACCGCGCCGTGTTTATCGCTATATCGATCATGCTCCGGAATATCGATAAAGTAAAGCCTGTTCCTGTTCTGTTCCAGAATGTAGGAGTCAGCCGCTGTCCAGGCTGCTGGATCTATTGCTGGCTGCTCATGAGTCCGTCGCGGTTGGCCGTTCCACGGTACTCCCCCACGCTGGCCGTGTGCGGAGTTCTGCGGTTGGGGTTGTTTCATTAGCGCCTGACGGCGCTGCTCAAGCTCAGGATCATCGAACGTAATGGGCAGCTTGGTTTCCGCAGCAGCCTGCACGAGTAGATCCTTGAACTGTTCGGTACCGTTGATCGCAAGATGAGTACCGTACCGCTCCATCGCCATCTTTAGCGCTGTAGAAGCGGTCCGCTGGCTTAACTCTCTCGATACCTGAATCCGGGTGCCGTCATCCCGGATAGTTGTGTGGCCGGCCACATAAATGGCGGTTCCTTTCTTGGTGATGCTGTCCTGCATCACTTCTGCGGCGTCAGCAGATTGAGCTTGCTGGCCTGTACCTGCCACGGTGTTACCTTTCAAGGAGGACTGAGCGGCTTCCCGCGCCCGCAAGGCTACCAGCGCGTGCCGGTCTCCTTGAATAGCCTCAGCCCTCAACCAGTCAGCCCAGGTCATTCTTCGATGCAGCCGATGGACGGATTCTTTGTCGGTCCGGCACTTTTGGTTGATGTGGGCGATGTTGTCCCGCAGCGATTTGGAAACCAGCGCGTACAGCAGTCGTTTTGACTGCGCAGAGCCGCCGACCAACTTGATGACGGCTCTCTTTAACTTTGCCGTGCGCTTGGCGGTTTGAATCAGCCTGTGCCGCCTGTCTCGGACCTCCGCCGATGCCTGTGCCCGCGCTGCCGACGTTAGTCGTTGCTCGGCGATATACCTCGCATAAAGCTCTGTGGTATCGACGTGGATCTTTACCGGACGAGGTTCATAGCGGCGCTGTGCTTGGGCCTTCCGCGCAGTCTTTTCTTGTTGGAAACTTCCGAAGCGGGCCTCCAGCTTTGCTTTGGAAAACTCCCGCGAGACAGAGCTACCTTTCACATAGGTTCCCGCGCCATCGGTGAATACAAACCCGTTGCCGCGAACCATCAAGCGCAAGCCATGGGAATTCAGCACGGAATTAAATGCGGACCAGTCTCGCACTTCATTGAGATCGGCCAAGCACTCGCGTTGAATCCACCCGAGCAGGCTCTCTACGCCGGCGTGCCGCTCCATGTCTGCCGCGCGGTTTTCGCTGCCTGACTTTCGAGATTGGTGGTTATCGGGCTCCAGGCAATAGTCACGTTCAAGGCTTTTGCAGAGATCCCCCAAAACCTTGTAGTCGTTATAAGGGGTAAGAACCGTCAGTTTGCTTGGATGAACTTTGTTGATCGCAATATGCAGGTGCACATTGTCGGTATCGGTATGCAGCGCGCTGACCCGTTGATGCTCGCCGAACCCCAGACCTTCGCAGATTCGCGCTTCAATGGCTCGGAGTGCGTCCGCGCTCGGATTCTCTCCGGCCCGAAAGCTGACAATCAAATGGTAGGTCTTGTCTGCGCTCGAACGGATATTGCGCGACTGCGTGTGGGTAACCTCCAAGATGGCTTTTGACGGGTCATCGGAGTAGCAATTCGTCACGCTGACGCCATCGACCCGCTCGCGCTTTTCTTGTGGATCGCAAATGTATTTCACCAGGCCGGCAAAATCACTCTTCCGGACTGTACGCATCGGAACGTGCTTGGCGATCATGGCCCTACCTGCAACGTGTTTTAGCCGCTAAAACTCACCGCTTTGATCTCGGAAGAACCACACTCCGAATCGCATCGGTCATGAGGTCCTGCGTGTCCTCGATCTTCGACAGGAGAGCCCGGATAGTGGAATCGCCCAGCATGGCCGCCCGCGCATCGTCAGTCAGCCACAGCTTCAGCAATCCACCTAACCGTCCCAGATCACCGTTGATGCGCATTAGCTCGTCAACCTTCTCACCATCAACGACGCCTCTAGGTTCATACCCAAGACCAAGGGTCAGCAAGTACGATGAAAGGGCCAGACCAACGCGATCCGCATTGGTTTCAATCTGCCTGCGCTCATCTGGCAGGCAATAAACCTTGATGGGCGGACTGTTCTTTCGAGTGCTTGGCTTCAGTGTTTCCATGGCTCTCTCCATTGTGTTCCGGCGGCAGCCGTTGCCTCGCAGAGCAGGATTCCCGTTGAGCACACAGTGCGAATTAGGGGAAGCGAAGTAGGACAGCCGGCTCGACGGTGGGCCTACTTCACATATCCTGCCCCGGACTTAACTCACAGATACTCCATGGAAAGAGTACGACAATAGTCTGCTCTTGTCACTTTATATCGATAGTACGATACTATGCAGGACCCAACTTAGCACTTGCTGTGCTTTGCATTCGGTCTACTCATGCTTTCCACACGCTTTCCAACCGAGAAACCAGCGGATGGCCAAAAGCTACATCGAAGAATTGGGCGCTTGGGTCAAACAGCGCGAACCCGTAAAACCACGCCAAGAATCTGCGACCGTGGCTTTCCTGGCCGTGAAGGAAAACGTCGTCGAGGCCCTGGCGGCCGGCTATGCGTTGACGACGATATGGGAACACATGCACGAATCCGGACTGATCAAGTCAGGGTACGAAACCTTCCGGAAGCATGTTCGCCGATACATTCAAAGCCCGAGCCCAGAAGCCAAGGCGACGCGAAACGCCGTTTCTCCAAATACCGTCAAATCGCCACACAAGACGGCTGACGCCACGTCAAAAGAGATGCCCCAGGCGGCCCGAATGTCAGCCGCCGAGAGCGATATCTTGAAGGGATTTAGATTCAGTCCGGTACCAAACAAAGAGGAGTTATTCTGATGTCGAAAGTCCACATGGTGCTTCAAGGAAAAGGCGGCGTCGGCAAGAGCCTCATCAGCTCCGTACTCGCGCAATTCAAAGGTTCAAAAGGCCAAAACCCGCTGTGCGTCGACACAGACCCTGTAAACGCCACGTTCACGGGTTACAAGGGACTAAATGTCCGCAAGCTGGAAATCATGGAGGGTGACGAAATCAACACACGAGCCTTCGACGCCCTTGTCGAACTCGTGGCGGACAATAGCGCCGGCGACGTCATCATCGACAACGGCGCCAGTTCCTTTGTGCCGCTTTCACACTACCTCATTACCAACGAGGTACCCGCTTTGCTGGAAGCCTTGGGTTACGAGCTGGTCGTACATACTGTTATAACAGGAGGCCAGGCCCTGGAAGACACCGTAAACGGCTTTCGGGCGCTTGCCAGCCAGTTCCCGACACCATCCACAATTGTCGTTTGGCTGAATCAGTATTGGGGACCCATCGAGCACGAAGGCAAAGGCTTCGAGCAATTGAAAGCCTACAAAGACTACAAGGATCGTGTCGCGGCGGTCGTGACGATTCCAAAGCTGAAGGAGGAAACCTATGGCCGTGACATTTCGGACATGCTCCAGGCTCGCCAGACATTCGACGAGGCGTTGGCGATGGAGTCTTTGACGATCATGACCCGGCAGCGCCTCAAGATATTCAAAGACAAGCTATTCGGCCAGATGGAAGCGGCGGCTGTCCTATGAGCACACCAATAGAGGAATTAATCAAAGAGATCGCGGCGACCCATGCGATTTCCGTGGGGCGGGATGATCCCATAATGGTCCTGCATACAATCAACAAGCGGCTACTCCTGGATAGCTACAACGTCCAGCAGGAACTTCTGAAGCGCTTCGAGGAGAACCTCGAAGCCGCGGCGCAACGCTGGAGGGACGATTCAAAAACTCGCGCCGAACGCATTTTGAATGCGGCTCTCACGTCTAGCAGACAAACAATCGATGAAGCGACTACATCCGGCGCACGCGCCGTCGCGGAAGCGGTGCGCAAGGAGATCCAAAGCGACGCAAACGTCGTGAATGGAGCAGTGAGCAACTTACGCTGGCTCATCATGGGCAACTTATTTGCCTCCACAGTAGCACTTGGGGCGTCGTTGCTTGCTTTAAGCGATAAGCTTTAAGCGCAGAATTTAGCCGCTAAAAAGTGTGAAATCAGGGCTTTCCCAACACCAGTTCAGATCGTGGTTCGCTTCTATCAAGTGATATAACATTTATTCGTTAGGAGAACGGTTCATTGCGCATCAGCTTTCTTCGCAGTGAATCGGCTTTACGCTTGACGCCGATCTTTGGATTGATCCGTAACGCCTCATCGAAGGCGGCAATTGCCCCCTCGTTGTTGCGCAAGAACTCATGGGCTAATCCTTGAATCTTGAGTGCGATAGCCTTCCAACTTTGGTCCTTCTCTGCACCGAGCGAAAGAGCCCTAATAGTTGCCTCAAGCGCTGCACTGGCAAGTTGATCGTTGAGTTCGGGAGTCTTAACAATCTCTTCGGCGGCTAACAAAACTACGTCATACCTATCACATCGCAGCCGAGCCGCGTCGAATTTTTCTGAATCAATAAAGTTCCCCAGCATGTCATAGTAAAACGTGCCAATCTTGTTTATGACGACACCAAATTTCGGAATGTCCTCGATAAACATGTATCTGTCAGCCCTGCCGGTGGGAGGATGTATGGAAAATAACTCGACGGTCTTTTCCACATCAAATGCGGTGAATCGGTTTCCGTCTTCGCCTAGTGGAGAGTTGGCAGTTTGGCAGACTGCAAAGTGCCCAGTATCGGATATGGCGCTGTTATATAGATTCGCTTCGAACTTCTTCTTAATGAGTTCACGCCCAGTGGAGGAAATTACGTAGAACGTTCCAGATAGCTCACTCCCGAAATGCCAGTCTTCAATAGCAAAGGTGCCATTCTCCGCGACACTGCCGGAATTGGGTCGTTCCAATTTGCCCTGCAACGCGATTCTGTCTTGTGTAACGTTATAGAGGACATAGCGTCCATGACCGCTTTCTCGATAGCCGCCTCTATGATTTGGCTCATCGCTATCACTCCAGCATATTGCCCACTCGCCGGAGTGCGATTTTCTGAACGGCCCAAAGAAACCCAATAGCTCTATTTCAACAAAATTTTCGCGAAAGGAAGCAAGCTTTGGCGACAAAGGCTGAGAATGCACTCGATCCGCAACTTTTGTCTTGCTACCTCCGAATAGAAAATTGAACAAGCCCATTAGTTCCCCTAACGTTTCAGCTCAGTCGCGTCGGGCCGATGAGGTTTAATTATCAACCAAGATGCGATCCCGGCGTTGCCTGCAACCGGTTTGTTAGCCGCCGAACTGGAAATCACCGCATTACGCCTAGTCCGGATCAGAAATGTCATCGGGATAGGGTAGCTGACTGTTCACGGCGAGAAGGAATGCTTTGAACTCCACAATGTCGGCGATCAAGCCAGACTGAGTGCCAATGTCACGATCACAGAAGTGGTGAATCGCGTTGCCGCGCCGCTGGACACGACGAAGGAATGGCTCGAACTTAAAATCACCTTTCTTGGCGTAAAGTGCAATCAGCCTGTCGAAAGCTATGTCTTCGGGCGAGAGAAGCGTCCGCTTGCGGTCATAAACCGCGTCTTGGTCTTTTCGATAATCATTAAACCAGACAGAAAAGAACAGCTTCAGCGCCCCCTCGCACAGGCTCCGCAACGTTATGTAACCAAGAATCTGACGGGCTTCGGCGACGTCAGGCGGAAATGGTGGGAGATAATCATAGAGCGTATGTGTGAACGAAAGTTGGCGGTCAAGTCGAGCCTCGGCAAGAAGGTCCGCCGCGGCGCTCGGCGCCCAGCCGTGAGACCGAGACCAGAACTGCTCCTGAGCCTTAGTCACTCGGATGATCTTGTCGATAGCGGAGGAAGGCATGGCGAGTGCGGCTCACTCCCTAGGTAATCCTACATAGTAGCCAGAGGTGGACAACGTCGGCTTGAGTGAATTGTTGGATGGAGCCGCTACAAGAGTTCTGTTGCAGCAGAGCTCGCAATTGAAAATCACACAGCATCTCGCTGTCCTGACTTTAGCGGCTAAAACGCCATTGCCCTACTCTCTTGGCGCAAACTCCGTCAACCTATGTTGGCACCGACCTCCTGTACTACGGTTCGAACCCCATGCACCACCGTTTGCGGGATGCGTGATTCCAGTGCTTGCACTCGAAAACGATTGCGTACTTCCTCCCCCGAACCGTTTCTTCGGCGTAAACGTCGAGTTCCACAACACCGCGGGCAGACTGAATCTTCCTCTCGACTTCGCCGTCAAAACCGCACTCTTCGAGAATGCGACCTACTTCGGTCTGCAGCGACTGCCAAGTATCAGGTGCGTTACGGGTGATCATGCGACATAATGCTCAAGCTAAACCGCGGGACCGCCAGAGGCGGAACCGTCGG
The DNA here is from genome assembly GCF_000934725.1 of Methyloterricola oryzae. NCBI lineage: Bacteria > Pseudomonadati > Pseudomonadota > Gammaproteobacteria > Methylococcales > Methylococcaceae > Methyloterricola > Methyloterricola oryzae. Next base: position 8,519 of record NZ_JYNS01000021.1, on the reverse strand, counting down.
CTTGAGCGCCTTGTTGGGCGTCCTTCGAAGCCATTTCCCGCATGGACAACCGTTCGATTCTCATCAGAGCTTCTTCGGCCTCCTCCCTTGACTTCAATCGCCACAGCATGGCGACACAGACGATTGAAATCCCAATGCCGGAGACAATAAACGCGACCTGCTGGGGCCTTTGGGTAAAAAGGTAGACGACATCCTGATAAAAGATCCCGCCTAGGGTCATTAGCACCCCAACGACTGAGTAGAGCTGAAGGGCGAGTTTGTAGGATGACGTGCGCCGACGAGCATAAATCTTGTAATGACCAATCTCATCTTGGGCCTCTTTAACATCAGAGCCGGTGATCTCAATCAGATCGTCTCCTAGCACATACTTCCTCTGCTTGATGCTCTCTTCTAACTCTTTCGCTTTTCGTTCCTTGTAACTTTCAATCGCGTTCTTTCCGGATTCTGTATAAATGATTTTCATGGCTGTTTCAGCCTCGTGCTGCGCACAACAAATAGAACCACTGCGATGGCCACGCTTAGGACGAAGAGAGGTGTCCCCCAAGACTCCTTTAAAGAGCCTCCGCCGATGCCGGCAAGAGCAGTAAAGACGTATTCACCAATTTGAACCGGGATAGCCCAAGGTGACGCCTTGGCCTTGCCAAGACTAGCTGCCATAGCCATGGCGCCAGACCTTACATGGTCGTGTGTCACCTCAACGCTTGAATCGTCCGCCTTATCTGCTTGGGCGAACACAATCGCCTTTTCTAACAAGGTTTTTTCAAAGTCAGCAACTGCATCTTTGTACCGTTTTAGGCCAGAAGTGGTAAGCCCGGCTTGTGTCAATTCCTGATCTGTTCTCACATAGTTCCCCTACCGTGCGATTCCTGCGTTCTCTATACCGGTCTATATTTGACGCCCAACGCCCAACAAGTAATTGAGCAGTTTCTGTGTATCTTCTCTTTAAGCAAGATAAACAGATCTGAACTCGCTGACATGACAAGCTTTTCCTTGCGAGTTGTCTGATCGCTATGAAGCTACTGTCTTGCTCCTGGAGCGCCAGCAACTCAATATCGCACAGCATCACGCTGTCTAGACTTTAGCGGCTAAAACCGCCTGTTGCCTCTGGGAGCGCAAATGCCCTCATCCCTCGATGACAGCCACCAATTCAACGCTCGACAAGTCAGCTTCAAACTCAGCACCGTCATCGTCTAATCTGATCCAAGCGAACCCATGAGAGGCCGGGCGCTTTTTCAGCAGAAGCCGGCCTTGCCGGCCGTCATGCCTGACCAAGACAATGGCTTTTTTCAGCTTGTCCGGATCAGCAACCTTGGCCTCAGGCTTTTGGCGATCAACCGCCTCTTCTTCTGCTGAAATCTGTTCGGCGTCAATCTCGCTTTCGTCTTCCTCAATTACTCTGCCCCGAGATTCAGCATCAATAAAATCGCGGAGCTGTTTGACAGTCCCGCGCGTTATGTCCTGATTAGGCCCGGCCAGCCAGGCAGTAACAGCACCATCATCGGATTTGTAAGCCTTGGTAAGCTCGTTGATCAGAGTTACGTCATTGGTCCTGCCCGTCTGGAACGCCTGAGCAATCGGCTCTGGCAGATCGAGCAGTGTTACGTGCTGAGTTACAAACGCCGGAGACTTGCCCAACTCCTTGGCGATCTCCCCTTTCTTTTTGCCCTTCGCTAACTCTCTGCCAATATAGTCGGCGATTTCACGTGGCGTTAGTTCATTCCGCTGCAGGTTCTCGATGACCTGGTCGACTTCCAGGTAGTCGTTATCGATGAAAGCCGGAATGGTGTCCTTGCCGGCAACTTTGGTTGCCCGGAACCGGCGTGCGCCGTGATTGATAATGTACCTACCCGGCTGGTCCTTGTTGTCTCTCAGCGAAATCGGTGTCTTTACGCCACGCAAGCGAATCGTCTCCGCAAGTTCGGCCAGACTCTCCTTTGAGAAACCCGGGTTGTCGGCATGGCGAGGCTGATTCGGATCTTCGTCAATCAGATCCAGAGCTATGTGTTGCGGCCCTGCCTCAGCGGGTCCGTTCTCGGGATCGCTCAGCAAGCCGGAAAGATCGCCAATGCTGTCGAGACCAAGCCCGGACATCATCGAACTCACCACCGGTTCCTCGCCGCTCTTCTTGCGTTTTACTGCTGTAGCCATTTAGGCAATCTCCAACTTGTCGAACACATAACTCGCAAGGGCACGCACTTCTTGTGCCGCCTTGCGGGCCGCTGTCTTTTTGATCTTCCAAACAGGGATACCCGACGCGAGCGCATCGGCGATGCTGCTGCGCAATCCGATCCTGGCCGGTATCAGTAGCTGAGGATACGCGCGTTCCAATTCCCCCAGGTGCCGCGCATGGCGTGGATTCCTGGCATCCACCTTACTTGGCATCATTCCAAGGAATTGAAGGGACTTATTGGTCTTCCTGACATTTGCGATTGTGGTGACCATCTTCTTGATTCCCTGGATGCTGTAAGCCTCCAGCTCAATTGGGGACAGCACGAAATCAGCAGAGAACAGCGCAGCGACCATTGAGACGCCAAGGGATGGAGCCGTATCGATCAGGATGACATCAAAGCCCTTTTTCAACGTATCGATGTTCAGCTTGAAGTTGGCGCTGGCTTCGTTGATGGTGCGCCGTTCCATGTCGGCGAGCTTGGCATCGCTCTCGATCAACTGCATCATTGGGCCGGACGGCAACCGCTTGACGAAATCTTTAAGGCCCTTATTCCCGGCATCGAACAAGTGGCTGGCGAGTTGGCCACTTTTATGGTGCTGCAGCGTAAATGAGGCGTTGGCCTGGGTGTCCAGGTCGATAACCGCTACCCTCAAACCGCGCTCCAGAAAGTCAAAAGCCAGATGGACGAGCGTGGAAGTTTTCCCAACACCGCCCTTCTGGTTGGCGGTTACTAGCGTTTTCATAGCCCTAAAACCTTCGAAGGTATTCGTAGCTTGCGCCATAGGAGGTTCCATCCCTTGATTTTGATGTTTCTAGTCCGTGCTTAGGCTCATGATTGTATGCCGGTTCGAGCGATCAGGCATTCCATGGCAAGTGCTTATTTTCGGAGCCAGGAGCAGCCTGAGCAATGACCGACGGATAAATGCTAGATCTGTTAGTTTATTTGGTCAATCGTTTTTTATAGCTTTTAATTTTAGCGGCTAAATTCGGCTTCTATCCACAGCAATGGTTGATGAGCTTGTGGATAATCGTGTGAATCGTCATATTTCTCGCGTTCTCCGGGCGAATGGTCAACTTTCGTTCACATCGTCACTACCCTCACTACCGGGCGATTTTGCACCCTTTGCGGAGACGGCTGACGGGCCTAATCGCGCTACGATGACGGCCATTTGTTCTTGGTGTGCTGCCAGTTGGCCGGATAAGCGAGCTGTTTCCTCCCGTGCTTTTGAAGCGCCCTTTCGTTCTTCATCCCGCTCGGCCTCTATTTTGGTCAGTCGCTCCGCAATCCGATGAACTTCGGTGGCTGCCTGCTTTTTCTGATCCTGCTGAGACTGTTCCAGCGCCTCGTATTTCACCTGTAGAGCAGCCAACTCCATGCGGAGTTTATCTCGCTCACTGGTGACGACCTGCAGATCACGTCCTTGTAACTCCAGAGCTAACTGATGAGCCTTTTTAGTTGATTCAAGCTCGTCCCTGAGCTGAGTGAGTTCTTTAGCCTGCTGTTCGAAAGCTTCAGATATCTCCCGGCGCAAGCTGTCCAACTCGTCCCTCTCGCCATCCCAAGCGCTCTGTGCTGCCCGTAGGCCCTCATTAGCCAACTCCTGGGCCTGTTGCCATAGGTTCGCCAGCGCCAGGCTGTTAGCGCGACTGACAGCCTCCGGAACCTGTATCGCCGTAGGCGCCGCTTTAGCCAACTGTTGCCGGCGCCATTCGCGCATAACAGCGCTGGTTGTATTCATGTCAGCTCTCGCTGCACGGCGTACCTGATCCACCGTGGGGAAGACCTCATGGCGGTTATCTTCGTAAATAGTCGTAGCGGCAGCGATAATGCGCTCGCGGATATCGGAAGGGATAGCGGACATGATGGACTCCTAGATTTTTAATAATCATAATATTATTTTTATTATTTAGATAAGGAACTTAATGCGTTTGTGATTGCGTCAACCTACGAGTGACAGATTTCAGCCAATTCCAGCCCATCGCGCTATCAGCCAAGTGGTCAATGGTACGACTGCTCCACCCAGGCAGCTGACGTTCGATTCTCATCCAGGGTCGCCATATCCTCGGCCATTGCAGCCGCTCGTGATCACGGCTTATTCGGCCCGAATGTCAGGATTACGAAACATGCTGGGCCAGTTGCGGTAAGCGCCCCGCATTGCCGTGCATTCATGACGCTCCATATTTGTCCGCTGTTCCTCTTATACGGAATACACCAACGACCTGGCTATCGCTCACCGCGATCATACCTATTCCGATGACCGCTAGGAAAGCCGACGCCCAACAACTGGAACAATCAAGAAATTGCAACTATCGTTTTACCTTTAACGAGCAAAATAGAATGCTTTTTCACGTACAACAATCATGGAAAACCAAGAATGCGCTTCGAACGGCATTGGCAGTTTATAGGAAAATGGTTCAATTCTTCAGCATTGCGACTATTAGTCGGCTGGTTTGCGCTTGTTCCAATTGTTGTAAAAGTGCTGGAGCACATGCCTCAAGAGACAAAATTTACTATCGAAAATATGAGTTACGTATTGCATTGGGAACTCCCATTTCGGTGGTGGCTTTTATGGTTGGCTTCATTCGTCTACACAATTGCATGGGTTCTTTATGTCATATGGGTGCCATCCATAGTAAAACGATACCGAAATTTCACATCATATAAGCAAGAGGGACATTCTCCTCGGTGGATCGTATGGGAGATTTATTATGAAGTCCCAATGGGCGGGGTTGAGAAACAGCGAAATTTCCTTCACGCCGCATTTAGATGTATATTTCCTAACACATCTTCGAAGCTCTTTAAAACTCTTGTAGAGAAAAAGCTTGCAGCTAAGTGCTGTCCGGAAGTTAAGCCACTAGAGCGGCCACTAAAAGAACCCGAAAAGACTTATTGGACGTTTTTTTACGAGAATACGCTCTATGAGTTAAAAATTAGTGAAAATGATGACAATGTCGATGAAGCCGAGCGAGAGTTATTTTGGGAATTATACGGGTACCTGGCCGGCAGCAGACCAATAAAGCGCGGCATTGTTATTTTGCTTCTTTTGATCGGTTCAGTTCTTATCCTTATCACAGTTCTTCAAAATATCTGTACTGTATTAGAGTGGATATTTAATAGGTTAATATAAACGATCTAGGCAGGCTATGGCGTAAGCTTAGCGCCTGGAAATCCAATCGGCATTCTGGAAAAAGTAAACTCATGCAAGAAAAGAGACTGCGCTTTACTACACCATTAACTGTAACCAGCCAATTCCCTTTCTGCAGCCTTCCATTACGTCTAGATTCGTATAGAGGCTGCGCATTTGGTTGTACCTATTGCTTTGCTCTTTATCGCGGCGGAAACGTACCGGATCGTCGTGTTATTCCAGCTGATCCATATGCACTTCATAAAATGTTCCGGCGTGCCCAAGAAGATTCTGCCGGCTTAATTGCGGAGATGATAAGACGCAGAGTGCCAATACATTTTGGAGGCATGAGTGATCCGTTTCAACCGGCCGAACTACGTCATCGAATAACAGCGAGATTTCTTGAGGCAATAATCGAGGCAGAATACCCAGTTGTAATAAGCACAAAGAGTGATGCGATTTGCAGGGAACCGTATTTATCAATGCTAAGAGACTGCAAGTATTTGATCTGTCAGTTCTCGTTCAGCTCAACGAATGATGCATTTTCAGAAAAAGTCGAGCCTCACTCGTCGCCTCCAACAAAGCTGCTTGCAGCTGCAGAATTCTTGGCCGAGATGAAAATTCCAGTATTGGCTCGATGGCAACCATATATTCCTGGACTATCAGAAAGCCCAGAGACCTTTGTGAGTAGAGTAGCTCAGCGGGGAATACGGCATGTTTCGTTAGAACACTTAAAGATACCAGTGGAACGTCGACACCCCTTTTCTGGCGGCAATGAGCCAGAAGTCATGATTAGAGCTAGAATGCTGTACCAAAGTTTGTCATCAAGAAGGGACGGCCGAGAATTTCTGTTGCCCGCAACCCAGAAAATCACAACAGTTATTCGAGCAAGAGATGCATGTAAACAAGCGGGGCTTTCATTTGGCGCTGCCGACAACGAATTTCAGTTTTTATCGGATGGTGAGGCATGCTGTAGTGGAGTTAACCAGTTTTTAGGCTTTGAGAACGTCTTTAAATATCATATTGGTTGCGCTCTTAAGCGAAGTGTCAATGACAAAATTTCGCTAGATCGCGTTGCCAATGAATGGCGCCCCAAGAACTCGATCGACAGATATTTGAATTCTAGAAGCCGATTACATTCCAGGCTGGGTGTCAAAGGCACTGTCGAAGATCATCTTAAATATAGATGGAATACCGATTCGGCAAATGGTAGCCCAACAACCTACTATGGCGTAGAGCGAACTGGTAATACATCTCCTGACGGAGATGTTGTCTACCAATGGTCGGCAGAAGCCCAATCACTATTTGCTCAATTTCGTATGTCTTAATCAATATATTATCAGGTTTGACTTTGCCAATCTTGGTAAATTCTGATTGCGGCTTTCGTCAGTATGCGGTCGCTCATCCAGTCCAGATGAGATTCTGCCGTCAGGGCCTCAGGTACGCAGCGCCCGTATCAATTGCTGACGTTCGTGAATGACTGATTTATGGCGAGGTTGATGACGGCAATGGCCGAGGACCTCCAGTTCGGTTGGGGTGACCCAGCGGCCGGTCCACTTCGGAACCGGCCATAGGGAATCAGGCCTGTTCGATGTCAGCAATGGGTCGGAAGCACGCAGCTGAGGTAGAGGCAAGCCGACGTTCGCGAATGGCCGTTGTGCGGATTGGTCGACTGACGGCAATGGCCGAATTTGCCAGGTAGAGATGGCACGTGGGCGTCGGAGGTGGTTGGGGTAGCGGTCGTTCGCGGTAGGGCTTCTCGTGCTTATCGATTGACCATAGTTGGCCAAAGAACAAGGATAGATTTAGAAGGTTAAACAAGGATAAAGAATAAGAGTCTACAAGCCATTGTTTAGTCTATGAAAAGATTGGATGCGCGCGTCTTAGAACTCCTGTCCAGACAACCTTTTGGCTTGCCTGGCAGCATTGCCGCGTCTTAAAACTCCCGTGCTCTTCCTCAAGCGCGCCTTAGAACTCCTACGCTTTTTGGCAGGCGCGCCTTAAAACTCCTGCCGCTTCCCGAGAACGCGCCTTAAAACTCCCACATGCCGGCTTTCTCCCTGTGGATAAACAGAGGGTGCGCCTTAAAACTCCCGAGAGCCGCGCTTTAAAACTCCCGGAATTTCAGCCAGGCGCGCTTTAGAACTCCCAATTCTATGTTCGGCATGGTCCTGTTCATGTGTAATCCAGATCCTACAAAACTGCGTCAAATCGCATACTTAGTCATGAACCGCGCCTTAAAACTCCTGGGCTGCGAGTTGTTGTGGCGCTCAGTTTGTCGCCACGAAACGGAATAACCAGTAGTGTGTACTAAAAATTCCTTTAATCATTGTGTTAAGGCAATAGCGCGCCTTAAAACTCCTGTCTCGCTATCGCCATGGCACACAGCACTTCAAGCTGATTAAGGTGCTTCAATTCAGGTTATATCGCTCAATCTGCGGCAAAGCGCGCCTTAAAACTCCCGTTTTTAGATCTATTACTGTATCGAGCAGGGCACCACTGTGGCGGCTTCCTCGTTATCTTTTGCCCTTTTGTTGGCGGCCTTCATTTCTCGAACGAATTCCCGCGACGGTTTTAGCTGATAAAGAACGTCGGCGACTCCACCGCGTCCGCCCCTGTACGCTTTTTTTGAGACTTCCTGCAAGACGCCACCGTTGACCAGTTCCATAAAGGCGTCGTCGACATCCTTGCGGTTATCGCGTTCTCTTCCACGGTTCAGCATGGCTGAGTCCCGGCGGATCGTGCTGTAGCGCATTTCAAAGTCAGGGGCCAACACGCCCGCAAAGGTGAACTTCAAAGAGAGCTGCCGATGAAGCCAGCGCGCCAGCTGGGTGGAGTGCCGCATCATCTGGTCGTAATTGAACTGCCTGTAAGTGAGGCGATCGATTGATTGGGTAACCAGCGGATGGAATTGAGCGACCCAACGTGCGCGGGGGTCTTCCGCGAGCTGCTTGGCTGAGACAGCGGCCAGGGCGGGCAGATAGTTGGCTGCAATGAACCGTTCGCCCTTGCCGTTCCCTGCTCGAATCTCGATATGGCTTCGCTGCAGGATCGTGAGGCTCTGCATGATCTGGCGATAGGATCGGGTATGCCCTCTGGATGCCAGCTCGGTCCGGAGTTCATGCAGGGAGAAAGACACGCCGCTCCGAACCTGCTTCTGCTCATAAAAGCCTTGATTCTGACGTACGGCCAGCTTGCGCAGTGCATCTTCTACGAGTTCTTCG